>JACPYM010000075.1 GCA_016196035.1 Acidobacteriota bacterium
TACCAAAGCGGCGGCCTGTGCCGCACGCACTCCAAAGGCTTCGCCCTGCCAGAAGATTCATTGAAACTGCTTGGAGATGAACCACAACACAGCAATCAGTGCGATGGTGTAGACGATGACGGTGAGATAAACGCGGTTCCAGTATGGATATTCCTGCTCTTCGTTCGGTCCAAGCTTTTCGTTTTTCATTTCGTGTGTTCCGTTATTTCCGTGTGTGTCCCGTATTCTCAAACTGCCAGTGTCGCCAGCACCCGCGCGTGCAACACCGGCACATAATCCAAATGCTCCGGCTTCATCAACACGCTGCGCAACACGGTCAACGTCGGCGCATCCCAAACCAGTTCGGGATGGCGCGCGGCCAGTTGTGGTTTCAGGTTGAGCTTGGCCAGGTAGACCGGATGTTGCTTGTCATTCATCAACGCGCCAAACACACGCTCGGTCAGCGCGTTGATGCGCGACACCTGCCAACCCTCCGTCAGCGCAAAGAAATTGACAATGTCGAGCGACGGCTCGACGACCAGCCGCAACTGTTCGGAAGCCGTAATCAATTCGGCCCAGCGCAAGGCCGCCTGCCGCGTCTTGCCGAGCACCGCGCCCAAGCCGGTCGCTGCTTGCAACGGGAAGCATTGCAAGGTTGCCCACAACGCCGCCGCCGCCGCGCCCGCGCGCGAGCATTCCAGACTGATCTCGCCCAGATGCAATTCGTGCGAGGTGAAATAGGTATACGGCGAATCGTGTTTGTAAAAGCGCCCGACCGCCGGATCGCGAAAGAGTACCGCGCCGCAGCCATACGGTTGCAAGCCGTGTTTGTGCGGATCAACCACGACGCTGTCGGCCTTGGCAATGGCACGAAAAGCCGCCGCGTCTTCGGCGCGCAAGGCATCCGGCACATCCGCCAGCAGTTTGAAAAAGCCGCCATACGCGCCATCCACGTGGATGCGGAAATCATAAGCGCGTTGCAAGGCGATGACTTCGTGCAACGGATCAACCGCGCCCAGCGCTGTCGTGCCGGTGGTCACGACGACAGTGCCGATGCGCCCGGTTTTCAAATAGGTGCGCAGATCGTCCAGATCGAGCCGCCCGCGCGCATCGCTGCGCAGTTTGACGTTGCGCGCGCCGAGCACTTCGCACATGCGCCCGTGCGTGTAATGCGCCTCGGCGGAAAAGGCGATGGCTTTGTCAGGATGCAACGAACGCGCGACCCAGAGCGCTTCCAGATTGGCGATTGTCCCGCTCGAGGTGAGATGCCCCAGATGCTGCGGATAGCCGAACATGCGCGCCAGTTCGGCCACGGCTTCGATCTCCATTTTGGCTGTCGCGGGGCCGCCATCCAATGCGTGGTTGTTCGGATTGATCTGCATCGCCAGCATATAAGCAATGGTGGCAATGGCGTGCGGCGGTTTCAGCATCTGCCCGGCGTAGCTGGGATGAAAGAAGGGATAATTGTCATCCAGTCGCGCGAGCAATTCGGCCAGCACGGCGCGCGCCTTGTCTTCCGGCACGTGCAGCGTTTCGTCCAGGTCGTAAGCGTGCCAGCGGCTAGCCTGCCAGGCGGCGAATTGCTGGAGCGTGTCGGGCAATAACTCCAGCAACGCGGAATGCGCGGGTGCTTGGTGAAAAGATTGATCGGGCATGATTTTATGAATCTTATGGCTCAAACAGCTTGAGTACACTGACATTGAGCGCCATTTGTTGCGCGGAAAACTCGGCCTGTTCCTGCAAGGTCTCAAACACCAGGTCTTCGACAGCGCGCGCCTGAATCTCGAACGGGACGTGCCAATAGGCCGTGGCGTGGTTCAGGCCGCGCCGCCGGTTTTGGAAATAGGCCCGCAAATAACGCGCGCGAAATTGCCACGTGCCGTAACGGTCGTATTGCTGGCAATGCGCGATCTCGTGCGCCAGCAAGGCCAAGCCCGCAATCGTTTCGGGCTGGTAAGCGCCCTTTTGCAAATAGATGTTATCGCGGTCGGCATAACCCAGCGGGTCGCCGATGACATAACGCGGGATGCCTTCGCGCACGCGCACGCGCCGCACATCGTAGCCGGGAAAGAAGGGCTGCAAGACGTGCACCGCTTCCGGCGGCAGCGCAAAGCGGACGCGCTTCATGCCGCTTCACCCGTTTGTCCGCCTAGTTGCAACACCCGCATCAGTTGTTCGGCAAAGAATTCGACCAACGGCTGCGTCAGCATACGAAAGGCCGTCTCGGTCACGACGGCGTAGCGTTGCAACGTGACTTCGTCGTTGAAGACAAAGAGCGGCGGCAACCCGGCGCGCTCAATATAATAGCTGGCGGCCAGCAGCGCAGTGATTTCGGTGTATTGCGAGAATGGGTGCAGATCAAGCAACCGCAGAAACACGACGGCGGCCTGTTCGACCGCATGTAACTCGTTGAAGCCATCCGTCGAAAACCAGTCAAAGGCGTTGTCGAGCAAGCGCGGCAACAGCACGGCTGGTGTCGGATCGTGCAAGGCATTCAGCGGCAGCGGCGCGGTTTGGCGCAACACATTCGCGCTGGTTGTTGCACCGGTCAATGTTCGGTGCAACAGCAGCAACCCCTCCATACCGAAGGTTGGGGCAGATTCTGCCGCCCAGCCTGAAACTAATTCAACTCCCGCATACAACCGCGCAAGCGCCGCCTTGTCACTCGCCCAGCCTGCGCGCCGCCCCAATTGCGCGACCTGTTCAGCACGGACAGCGGCGGCTGACGAAGTCCGCGCGGCTTGGGCCTGGGCGAGTCGTTGGTTCCAGGTCGCCGACGATTTGAGGTTGTCGTTGAAAATCGGCAGTTCCATAAATGTTGTGTGATTGCTTGACGAGGCATCCTAGCACACCGGATTTGTTTGCCGAAAAGCTGCCCGCGGCCCACGCCAAACCGGCAGTTTGCCGTATATTTTTCGCCCCGCTATAATCCCGCGCGGTCACCAAGCATGCAAAAACAATCCGCTCAATCCCCATACACGGCCGTCGTCTTTGATCTCGACGGCACACTGGCCAATACGATTCCCACGGTGGCGCGTCTTTATAGCCAGGTGTTGCACCAACACACGGGCCGCCAGTGGACATTGGCGGAACTGCTGCAATACTTCGGCCCGCCGGAAGACATCATTTTCGAGCGCATCACCAATGACAAAACCCTGAGCGCGACGATGCTCGCCGAGTATTACCGCTTGAGCGAAGTCCACGGCGCTGAATTCCAAGCCTTCGCGGGCATCGCCGAAGTGCTGACCAGGTTGCGGGCGCTAGACGTGCGCCTGGGCGTCTTCACCAGCGGCGTGACCGCGGCGGCGCTGATCCGCTTGCGCCATGCCGGACTGCTCGATTTTTTTGAAGCGGTGATCGGCGGCGATCAAGTCACGAATTACAAACCGCACCCCGAAGGCTTGCAACGGTTGCTCCGTCAGTTTGAAGTCGAACCGCAAACAACCCTTTTCATCGGTGATTCGCCGCTGGATGTGCAAGCCGGGCGCGCGGCGGGCGCGAAAACAGCAGGTGTGTTGTGGGGCGCGGGAACGCGTGAAGCATTGGCTGACGCGCAGCCTGCCGAGCTATTCGAGCATCCGCAACAGCTTCTGCAATTCATCAAATAACCCGAACGTAAAGCCGAACGTAACCTATGTCACTCAACTTACAAGGTATCATCGCCGCACTGCCCACGCCGTTTAACGCGACGGGCGACGTAGATCATGAACAGCTCAAGAACAATATCGAGCAATGGAACCAGACCGATTTGCGCGGCTATCTGGCGCTCGGTTCGACGGGCGAGTTTCCGCATTTGACGACGGACGAAAAGCTGGCCGTGATTGAAACCGTGCGCGGCGCGATGTCTTCGGACAAGTTGCTGTTTGTCGGCACCAGCGAACTTTCGACGCGGCAAACATTGTGGATGACGAACAAGGCGCACGAATTGGGCGCGGACGTGGCGCTGGTCGTCACGCCGTTCTACTACAAAAAGGTTTTGCAGGACGAACATCACGAAGCGCATTACCAACGCATCGCCGATCACGCGCCGATTCCCGTGATGATCTATCTGATCCCGCAATTCGCCGGTGTTTACCTGATGCCCGAAACGGTCGCGCGGCTGGCCGAACATCCGAACATCATCGGCATGAAAGAAAGCTCCGGTGATTTGCAGGCGATCAAGGACGTTTTCCGCGAACTGAACGGGCGCGAGTTCAATGTGATGATCGGCGCGCCTGCAATTTTGACCGAAGGGTTGGAAGCGGGCGCGACAGGCGGCATGCTGGCTGTGGCCTCGCTGGCCCCGCGCGCGGCGGCGGCGGTCGAACAGGCGTATCGTTACGGCTATCCCGAACGCGCCAAGGAATTGCAAGGCAAGCTGGCGATGCTGGCGCGGCGCACGACGGCAGGCGGCGTCGGCGGCTTGAAAGCGGCCCTGGATCGCGCGGGTTATTACGGCTACATGCCGCGTTCGCCTTTGCCGCCACCCAGCGACGAAGACAAGGCGGACATCGAAAACGCCCTGGCCGAATGCGGTTTTTTTGAAAAGAGCCAGGACGATAGCCTCTGGATTGAGCAAACACCAAGCATCTATCCAGAATATACAGACTGATAGAGTGTGTCAGAAGCCCGACCGTGAGAGAGGGCAAGGTTGGCCTTTAGACCGTTCCCGGCCAAGGCTGCCCTCTCTCACGGTCAGGCTTCTGACACGCGCCACCAACAGGAGAGGGAGCATCAATGACCGACACTGCCATCAGCTTTGGCGCCATTCCGAAAATCTCGCAGCTTTACAAAGACTATCTCTACGACTTCGACCGCGTTGCGCACTTTTATGAAGAAGAAGGCCGCGATGTGGCCTCGCTGGTGGCACGGGCCGCGCGTGTGGCGGCACAACCCTTTGCGCGCGACACCGTCGCCGACGTGCTGGCCGAACAGAATCGCGCGGCAGGCGCAGGCGCGGCGACCTTCGCCAACATCGAACGGCTGCGCCAAGCCGATTCCGTCGTCGTCATCACCGGACAACAGGCGGGCCTCTTCGCCGGGCCGCTTTACACCGTGTTCAAAGCGCTGACCGCCATCAAGCTGGCCGAAAAGCTGCGCGCGGAAGGCGTCAACGCGGTGCCGATGTTCTGGATTGCCGCCGAAGATCACGACTTTGAAGAGGTCAATCACACGCGGTTAGTCAATCGCGAAGGCCACCTGACTACGATCACTTACACCGCCTGTTCACCCAAAGAAGGTAAGCCGGTCGGCCACGTCAAACTGGCCGCAGGCATCAGCGAAAACATCGAGCAATTGTTGGCTGCGCTGCCCGAATCGGAATTCATCCCGCAAATCGCCGCTGACTTGCGCGCGTCGTATCAAGCCGGAGACAACTTCGCCGCCGCGTTTGGCAAGCTGATGATGCGCTGGTTGAATAAGTTCGGCGTGGTGCTCATCAATCCGCTGGATGACCGGCTGAAACATGTCGCGGGCGAGATTTACACCAATGCCTTTGCCCGCTCACCCGAATTCGCCGCGCAATTGGTCAATGAGAGTGCCGCGCTCGAAGCCGCCGGCTATCACGCCCAGGTGTTCACCAGCCGCGAAGCCGTGCCGCTGTTTATGCTCGACGATGGCCGCCGCACCGCGTTGGTGCGCCGCGATGACGGGCGCTTTCATCTCAAAAACGGCGAGAAGAGTTTTGCGGCGGATGAGTTGCTTGATACCGTCACGCGCTGTCCGAACTGTTTCAGCCCCAATGTCACGCTGCGCCCGATTGTGCAGGATTATCTTTTGCCCACGGTTGCTTACATCGGCGGCCCGGCGGAGATCGCCTACTTCGCGCAACTGCGTCCGAATTACACGCTGCTGGGCCGCGTCCCGCCCGTCGTGCTGCCCCGCGCCAGCTTCACGCTGATCGAGAAACGCCACGCCAAGACGCTGAACAAATATCACCTCAATTTCACCGACCTGTTCAGCGGCCTGGAAGAAGTGCGCCGCCGCGTCATCGAAGAAGGCATGGACGCCACGACTGCCGACGTCTTTGCCGAAACCGAGCGGCTGTTTGAAACGCAATTGGAAAAGCTGCGCGCCGCGCTCGTCGCGGTTGATCCAACACTGGCCGATGCCTTGAAAGGCGGCCACGACAAGATTCTTTATCAACTGCAAAACCTACGCACACGCTTCATCAACAATCGCGGCAAACGCGATGAAACGGCGCTGCAACAGCTTGAACGCCTCTTCGCCGTGCTCTATCCGAACAAAGGCTTGCAGGAACGCGAACTCAATTTCACCTACTTCCTGGCACGCTATGGTTACGAGTTGATTGACCGGTTGTATGAGGAAGTTGATCTAGCCTCGCACGATCACCGGCTGGTTTACCTGTAATGACGCTGGCTTTTGAAACGTTGTTGCTGCTCAGTCTGGCGATTGCGCTGGTGGCCTTCTTGTATTCCTCGGTCGGTCACGCGGGTGCCTCGGGGTACATCGCGGTGATGACCTTGTTCGGGCTGACGGCAGGCGTGATCAAGCCCGCCGCCCTCGTGCTGAACATCCTGGTGGCCTGTCTGGCGGCCTGGCAATTCTGGCGCGCGGGGCATTTTGAATGGCCGCTGTTCTGGCCATTCGCCATGCTGGCGGTGCCGTGCGCGTTTCTGGGTGGATACCTCAACCTGCCCGCACACCTTTTCAAAATCCTGGTCGGATTGGTGCTGCTCTTTACCGCCGCGCGCTTCCTGGTGAAACCGCAAGCGGATGATGAAGCGCGCTTGCACCCACCGGCCAAACCGGCAGCGCTGGCGGTTGGCGCGGGCATCGGTTTGTTATCGGGATTGACCGGCACGGGCGGCGGCATTTTTCTTTCGCCAGTGTTGATCTTTATGCGCTGGACGCGCACCAAAACAGCGGCGGCGACTTCAGCGCTGTTCATCCTGCTCAACTCCGTTGCCGGATTGCTCGGCAACATCGCCAGCACGCGGCAATTGCCGCTGTTCACTCTGCCATTGGTAATTGCGGCATTGGCAGGCGGAGCGGGCGGCGCATATTTGGGTAGCCGCCATTTTTCGGCGGACTTCATCAAAAAGCTGCTGGCGATTGTGCTGTTGATTGCGGGCGCAAAGCTATTGTTCACTTAACCGCTTGCGTCAAGGTACTCGTAATGAGAACCTCCTGGCTGACCGCCGGAACCGTTTGAAGAGAGTAACTGAATGCGAATCGTCAGCCGGAAGATGTTGCGCGCATTTTGGGAACGCCAGCCGGATGCTCGCCAGCCGTTGGAAGACTGGTATCGCATCACCAAAAATGCGAACTGGTCGAATCTGGCGGAAACACGCGGCAATTTTGCGCACGCTGATCTGGCGGGGAATTGCACTATCTTCAACATCGGCGGGAACAAATACCGGCTCATTACGAAAATCAATTTCCGTTGGAAGATGGTCTATATTCGTTTCGTGCTAACGCACGCAGAATATGACCGGGGAGGTTACGCCAATGACTGCGCCAGCTAAAAGAATCAACAAAGCCAAGTATGCGGCACTGCTGTCTGAAGTGTTGCCGCGCCCGATTCAGAGCGAGGCCGAGAACGAACGCGCATTAAAAGTGGTGGACAGGCTGATGTCCAAGGGCGAAGACAAACTGACAGCGGAAGAAGGCGTGTTGCTGGAACTGCTTATCCAGTTAATCGAGCGTTTTGAAGAACAGCATTACGCCATACCGGAAGCGCCGAGCCATCGCGTGCTGCAAACATTGATGGAAAATCGCAACCTGAAGCAGAAAGATTTGCTGCCCATCTTTGGCTCGAAAGGGATCGCCTCGGAAGTTATCAACGGCAAACGCGCTATCAGCAAAGAGCAGGCCAAGAAACTAGGAGAGTTTTTCAAGCTCTCGCCAGCCGCGTTTATTTAATGGCCGGTGCGGCTTACTTGCGATTCTTCACGATCTCCAAAAACGATTTCGCCGCGTGCGACAGACTCTGCTCACGGCGGTAAACCAACCGCAAGGGCTTCTCGATCTTCATTCCATTGACCGGTACTTCGACCAGGGTTCCCGCCTCTAATTCAGCCTGAACGGACATGCGCGGCAGAATTGCCAAACCAACCCCACGCAAGACGAAATCTTTGATCGTGTCGAGCGTGGCGAGTTCGACACAGATATTGAGCGGCGTGCGGTTTTGGGCAAAGAGTTCAAAGATGCGTGTGCGCGCGGGCGTTTTGACGTTGTGGGCGACGAATTGCTCACCCGCCAGATCGCGCACCGTCACGCCTTTGCGTTTGGCCAGCGCATGTTTCGGCGGCACGACCAGAACCAATTCATCACGGTAAATCTCAAAGGATTGTAGCGACGGATTCAGCGGATCGTAAGAGAGAAAGCCGAAGTCCAGATTGCGTTCCAGCACTTCGTTGGGAATGCGCTCAGAGACGTTGCGGTAAACCTCGATCTTGATGTTCGGGTTCTGCTTGCGGTATTCGAGCAAGAGCGGCGGCAACAGATACAGCGACGTGCTCTCATTCGCGCCAATGGTCAACCGCCCCCGATACATGCCGCGCAATTCGCCAACGGCTTCGCGCGCTTCGTCACGCAGATTGATCATGCGTTGCGCATAAGAAAACAGAATCCGACCCGCTTCGGTCAACGTGCCCGATTTGCTGCTGCGGTCAAACAACGATTCGCCCAATTCCTCTTCCAGCCGTTTGAGGGCAATGCTGATGGCCGGCTGCGTGCGGTGCATACGCTCCGCCGCACGCGAAAAGCTTTTCTCTTCGGCGATGCTCAAGAAGATTTCCAGTTGCGATAAATCCAAATCTCGCGTCCTCCAAAAACTCTCCCACGAAGACACACGAAGAAGCACGAAGATCAACCCTTTTCTTCGTGCTTCTTCGTGTGTCTTCGTGGGAGGTAATACGAATTCCGCCTCGCATCCTACAATAATCTGCTTGCCACATCCATAAATATCATTTATAAAACTGGAAAAAGAATAAATTATCCACTCGCGATCAACGGTGCTATGCTGCGCCCCTCGTCGGGCGCTTTTGGAGAAAATTTATATGAGCGAACGAATAGCAATCTTCGATACGACCTTGCGCGACGGTGAGCAATCGCCCGGTTGCAGCATGAATTTGGAAGAGAAATTGCGCATGGCGCGCCAACTGGATGCGCTCGGCGTGGATGTCATTGAAGCCGGCTTTGCGATTGCTTCGGACGATGATTTCGCCGCCATTCGCGAAGTCGCCAAGCAATGCCGGCGTCCGATCATCGCTTCGCTTTGCCGCACGACGCCAGAAGACATCGAACGTGCGTGGGAAGCACTGGCGGATGCCGCGCATCCGCGCATTCATACATTTGTGGCGACGTCCGACATTCATCTGCAATACAAGTTGCAGAAAACTCGTGAAGAAGTCTTAGAAATGTCGCGCGCGGCGGTGCGGTTGGCCAAAAGCTTTACCGACGATGTCGAGTATTCCGCCGAAGACGCGACGCGCACCGATCTCGATTATTTGTGCGAGGTAATCGAAGCTGTGATTGATGAAGGCGCAACGGTCGTCAACATTCCAGATACGGTCGGCTATACGATTCCCAGCGAATATCGCCACATCATCTCAGCGCTCAAACAGCGCGTGCGTAACATTGACCGCGCCGTCATCAGCGTCCATTGCCACAACGATCTCGGTTTGGGCGTAGCCAATTCACTGGCTGCGATTTCAGCCGGCGCGCGCCAAATCGAATGCACAATTAATGGCATCGGGGAACGCGCCGGGAACGCTTCGCTGGAAGAAATCGTGATGGCGCTGCGCGTGCGCAAAGATTTGATGCCGTATGAAAACAGCGTCGTCACCGAAGAGCTATACCGTTCGAGCCAGACGCTATCGAACATTACAGGTGTGCACGTACAGCCGAACAAAGCCGTCGTCGGCAAGAACGCTTTCGCACACGAAGCGGGCATTCACCAGCACGGCATGCTCAAAAACCGCACCACCTACGAAATCATGACGCCCGAATCCATCGGCGTGAAAACCAACAGCCTGGTGCTAGGCAAACATTCAGGCCGTCATGCGTTGAAGGCGAAATACGAAGAGATGGGTTACAACCTGGCGCGGCCTGAACTCGACAAGGCGTATAAGCTGTTCACCAAGCTGGCCGATCAGAAGAAAGATATTTTCGAGGAAGACTTGATGGCGATCTTGCAAGACGGCATCGCCTCGATCCCCGAACGTTACAAGCTGCGCAACCTGCAAGCGACCGCCGGCACTTCAACGCTGTCCACCGCGCTAGTCACGCTTAACGATACAACGGCGGATGAAGACCGCACGCAGACCGCCGCAGGCGATGGACCGGTCAACGCCGTCTACTCGGCCATAGACAAAGTCATTGGCATAGATGGCACGCTGCTCGATTACACCGTGCGTTCGATCACGCGCGGCACCGATGCAGTCGGCGAAGTATTTGTTCACGTCGAATTCGGCGGCACTTCTTATACGGGCAAGGCCGCCAGCACGGACGTCATTGACGCCAGCGCGCGCGCTTATCTGAACGCCGTCAATAAAGCACTTTACGCAAAGGAAAGAAGGAAGACAGTTAGTAGTGAACAGTTGGCAATCGGCAGTTAAAGCTGCCTGGTCGCTGCCAACTGCGCACGCTTGTCTGCTTACTGGAGACTGATTATGGGAATGACAATCACCGAAAAAATCCTCGCCGCACACAGCGGACGCGATTCGGTCGTGCCGGGCGAGATCGTCAATGCCACGCTCGATCTGATCGTTTGCCACGACGTGACGACGCCGCCCGCCGTGCAAATGCTGCGCAAGCTCGGCATCAACAAGGTCAAAGACCCATCGAAGATTCTGGTTACGCCAGATCACTTCGTGCCGAACAAGGACATCAAGTCTGCCGAGCTTTCCAAATACCTGCGCGAATGGCGCATCGAACAAGGCATTGAGCGTTACTACGAAATCGGCAACCACGGCATCTGCCACGCCATCGCGCCCGAACAAGGGCACGTGCTGCCCGGGCAAACCATCGTCTGCGGCGATTCGCACACGACGACGATGGGCGCGCTCGGCACGTTTGCGTCCGGTGTCGGTTCGACTGATTTGGCGGCGGCGCTGGCGACGGGCGAGTTGTGGTTCAAGGTGCCCGAATCAATGCTCTTTGAATTGAAAGGCACGTTGCCGCGCGGTGTTTATTCCAAAGACATCATTCTCTACATCATCTCGAAGATCGGCGTGGACGGCGCGCGCTACCGGGCAATGGAATATCGCGGCGACGGGCTGAAATCGCTGACGATGGAAGCACGTTTCACCATCACCAACATGGCCATCGAAGCCGGTGGCAAGAGCGGCATCATGCCCGCCGACGAGATTGCTGAAGAATACGTCAAGGCCCGCACGAGCGAACCCTATACGATTTATGGTTCGGACGATGACGCCGTCTATTCGGATCGCTACACGATCAATCTTTCGGAGCTTGAACCCATCGTCGCGCTGCCTTCATTACCCTCGAATGGCCGCTTTATCGGCGAAGTCGGCAAGGTCAAGATGGATCAGGTTTACATCGGTTCCTGCACCAATGGGCGCATCGAAGACCTGCGCATCGCGGCGGGGATTTTGAAAGGTCAGAAGGTGGCCGACGGCACGCGCGCCATCGTCGTCCCGGCGACAACCGAAGTCTGGAAGATGGCGATGCGTGAAGGCTTGTTAGAAATCTTCGCCGACGCGGGTTGTGTCGTTTCAACAGCCACCTGCGGCGCGTGCCTGGGCGGTCACATGGGTGTGCTGGGTGCGGATGAGACCTGTCTCTCGACGACTAACCGCAATTTCGTCGGACGCATGGGCAGCCCGCAATCGAAGGTTTATTTGGCGAGTCCGGCAACGGCAGCGGCGACGGCGATCACGGGCGTGATTACTGATCCGCGCGAGTTTTTGGATTAGCCGAGTTAGTTATGCTCAACTGGTCAAACTTAGTGCCATTACTCATAACAACCATTACTGTGGTGGTTGGCTGGGTGATCGCACATAGGTTAAACGCTGCTCGTGATCTTCAAAATAAACGCCGAGAGATACGGGTCAGTTACCTAATAGAAGCGTTTAGAAAAATTGAACGAGGTTCGATTCCGGAAGCAAAGGCATACAAACAAGAAGACTTTGAAACAGCTATCACGGACGTTCAGTTATTTGGGTCAGTAGAACAGGTTGATCTGGCACATCAATTTGCTGAAGCCGCTTCAAAAGGTGAAGGAGCATCGCTTGATTTGTTATTGTTGAGTTTACGTAACGAGCTGAGAAAAGAGCTTGACCTTGATGAGGTTACAAAACCAGTGAGGCCTTTTAGGATACAAACAAAGAGGAAGCTATAAATATATGCCTGAATTACCAACCAATCTGAAAGGCACCGCGCACGTTTACGAACGCGCGCACATCAACACCGACGAGATCATTCCGGCACGCTACCTGAACGAACATCAGGAAGCCGTGCTGGCCAAATCCGCGATGGAAGACATTGACCCGGACTTCGTCAAGCGCGTCAAACCGGGCGATTTCATTATCGCGGGCGACGATTTCGGCTGCGGCTCTTCGCGCGAACACGCTGTCTGGGCCTTACGTGGCGCGGGCATCAAGGTCGTCGTGGCGAACAGCTTCGCGCGCATCTTCTTCCGCAATGCGATCAACAACGGCTTTCTCGCCATCGAATGCGCGGATGTCTGTGAGGGCACGCAGACGGGCGATGAAGTCGAACTCGACCTGCTGGCCGGGCGCTTGCGCAACCTGACACGCGGGACAGAAAAGACCTTCGTGCCGATCAGCGATTTTGCACGCGAATTGATTGAGGACGGCGGCTTGCTGCCGCACATCCAGAAGAAAGCGGCAGGTGCGGCCTGACGGCAGTGGCGTAATACGTACTAGCTGAAACCTGCTCAGGCTCTCGGTAATCAGCCAATCAAGGAGGCGCAACATGAGGAAGGCTCCGTTCTTTGCAACCTTTGCCCTGCTTTTGCTGACAGTCTCGATTTTGAGCGCGCGGCGACAAAGCGTGACTTCGGATGAGACGAATCATGTGCCCGCTGGATATAGTTATTTGAAGTGGGGGGATTTTCGCGCCAATCCGGAGCATCCGCCCTTCATCAAGCAATTCGCCGCGTTGCCCTTGCTTTGGCTCAATCCGGAAATGAGCAAGGTGGCTCCTTATTGGATGGAAATGGGCAAGGGACTGATCGGGCCGCGCCATTCTGACGAACTGCTTTTCGGCTACGAATTTCTGTATCAGCAAAATGCGGGCGACCGGCTGGTCTTTTGGGCCAGAATCCCGATCATTTTGCTGGCGCTCTTGCTGGGTTGTGGCGTGGGGTGGTGGGCTTGGCAGCTTTATGGCTGGCAAGCCGGTGTCACCGCGCTGCTCTTATACCTGCTCTTGCCTGACTTGCTGGCGCACGGACAATTGGTGACCACCGATCTGGGCGTGAGTTGTTTTCTCTTTTTCAGCGTCTACGCTTTTGTGCGCTTGTTGGCGCGAGCCAACTGGCAAAACGTTTTGCTGTGCGGCGGGCTGGTGGGATTGGCACTGGTGACCAAGTTTTCTGCCGTGCTTGTGTTTCCGATGCTGGCGTTGCTGGCGCTGGTGTTCGCATTCGCGCCGGAAAAGTTAGTGCTCAAGCTGCCCCGGCGCGCGGAGCAAGTATTGACCAGCCCACGCGAAAAGCTTTGGGCCTGTGCTGGCTTGCTGGCAGTGATTGTCGCCATTAGCACGTTGGTGATCTGGGCCGATTACGGATTTCGTTATCGCCTTTCACCTGACCCGTTCGTTTCCATGCGCCTTGATTGGAATCGGCACTGGGCACAAGGCGGATTGCTGCGAGAAGCCATGCATAGCGCGCAAAATGCGCAATTGTTGCCCGAAGGTTATCTGTTCGGCTTTCTCGAAATGCTGGAATCCATTAAGGGCCGCCAGGCGTTCCTGCTGGGCCAGCATTCCAATACCGGCTGGTGGTATTACTTTTTAGTGACGTTCTTGGTCAAAACACCGCTGCCCCTGCTCATACTCATTGGCTTAGGCGCGGTGTTCATCCGGCGTTATGGCGCGGGCTGGTGGCTTGAGACAAGCTTGTTATTGCCGGTCGCGATTTATTGGGCTGTCACCTTGGGCAGCAAGATCAACATCGGCAACCGCCACCTGTTGCCGATCTATCCCTTTCTGATTGTCTTTGCGGCCAAAGCCGCGCGCGCTTTCGCCGAACCGCAACAACGCTTTTTGAAAGCCGCATTATTGTTGCTATTAGGTTGGAACCTGGTGGAAACGGTGCGCGTCTATCCGCATTTTCTGACATATTTCAATCAAATCGCGGGCGGCTCGGCGGGCGGTTATAACTGGCTGGTGGATTCCAATCTGGATTGGGGGCAAGGGCTGAAGGAACTCGCCAAATACCGCCAGGCGCACCCCGCAGAGCCGTTTTATTTTTCCTACTTCGGTTCCGCCGATCCGGCGATCTATGGCATCCAGGCCAAGTATCTGCCCGGCTTCAACCCGATTGCTTTGGCGGAGCCGGAAAAGACCGCGCGCTTCAATGAAGTCCCATCCGGCGCGACGGTCGCCGTCAGTGCCACCATGCTGCAAGGCGTCTTGCTCAATGACCAGATTGCGCCAGGCGCCGGAAGCTTCATGCAAAAACTCAAGTTGCTGGCTCCTGAAGCGCGCGTCGGCAATTCGATTTTCATCTACCGGATGCCCTAAACCGCTAGGCATTTTTTTGTGAAGAGAGCTTTATGAATTACCGAATCACCGTGCTCCCTGGCGACGGCATCGGCGTGGAAGTCGCGCACGAAGCAGTCGAACTGCTCAAAACCGTCGCTCAAACCTTCGGGCAGGAATTTGAATTTCAAACGCGCCTGATCGGCGGCGCAGCGCTCGATGCCGTGGGCGTGCCCTTGCCCGACGAGACGTTGCGCGATTGCCAGGCCAGCGATGCCGTATTGCTCGGCGCCGTCGGTGGCCCGCAATACGACAACAATCCGCCCAAGCTGAAACCGGAAACGGGCTTGCTGGCATTGCGCAATGGCTTGGGCGTCTTCGCCAATCTGCGACCCGCGTTGTTGCACGATCCGTTGATTGACGCTTCGCCGCTGAAACCGGAAATCGTGCGCGGCACCGATATGATCATCGTGCGTGAATTGCTGGGCGGCGCGTATTTCGGCCAACCGCGCGGCGTGGATGACGAACGTGGCTGGAACACGATGGCGTACACCGCGCCCGAAGTTGAACGCATTGCGCGCGTGGCATTCGAGTTGGCACGTGGACGCAAAAAGAAGCTGCATTCGATTGACAAGGCCAACGTGCTGGAAAGCTCACAACTCTGGCGCAAGGTCGTCATTCGCGTGGCGCAGGATTATCCCGATGTCACACTCGAACACGGCTACGTGGATTCGTGCGCGATGGCGCTGGTGATGCGCCCAACAGCGTATGACGTGATCGTGACCGAGAACCTGTTCGGCGACATCTTGAGCGATGAAGCCTCCGTTTTGACCGGCAGTTTGGGTATGTTGCCTTCCGCCAGCATCGGCGGCAAAGTCGGGCTGTACGAACCCGTGCATGGCAGCGCGCCCGACATTGCGGGCAAAGGCATCGCCAATCCGTTGGGGATGATTGCCTCGATTGCGCTGATGTTGCGTTACAGCTTCAAACTCGAAGCCGCCGCCGCTGCCGTTGAAAAAGCCATCAGTGACACGCTGGCCGAAGGCTACGGCACACCGGATTTGAAGAGTCAGGCCAAGCAGATCAAGACGAGTGAAATGGGCGCGCTCATTCGCCAAAAGGTCGCGGCGGCCAACTAAGCCAACCAAAGGACAGGTGAAATGCCTGTCCTTTGTTGTCTCTGAACGGACATAACGGATATTTATCATTTGGCAGAGATTATTTACTAGACTGAATCTAGCGTGCTGACTATAATGCGCCTGCTTTTTCAAGCATTCGCACTTATATCAACCCAATTCGCCGAGAGTTTCAGTTATGTCTGATCGCCTTCAATCAAACACGTTGCTTAGCCCGGTCGGCACTGATGTGCGACTTCGCGGCCTGAACGCGCTGGTTGTCGCGATTATTAACATTATCGTAGTAGGGGGCGTACTACTCGTACGCGTACCACTCGTCGGCTGGGCCGCCTGAAACACAGGCAATCAAGATGCACAGCAACCCCGGCGAGCCAAACGACTCGCCGGGGTTTTTTACTTTGAAATGCGGGCACGGTATCGGGAGCAAAAGCAACGGGTACTGTTATGCCCAGGATTGAGGGAGAACTTATATGAAAATGCGTGGCGCACAAATTCTGCTTGAATCGTTGCGATGCGAAAACGTGAAGCATGTGTTCGGCTATCCGGGCGGCGCAGTGCTGCACATCTATGACGAACTCAACAAGCACGAGCAGGAACTCGGCATCAAACATTATCTGGTACGGCACGAACAGGGCGCGTTGTTTGCCGCCGCCGGTTACGCCCAAGCGACTGGCCAGGTAGGCGTAGCGCTCGTCACTTCCGGCCCTGGCGGCACCAATGCCGTCACGGGCATCGCCAATGCGTTCATGGATTCGATCCCAATGGTTGTTTTCACTGGCCAAGTGCCGACGCATTTGATCGGCAACGACGCTTTTCAGGAAGCCGATTTGACGGGCATCACGCGTTCATGCACGAAGCACAATTACCTGGTCAAAAAAGTCGAAGACCTGGCGCCGACGATCAAAGAGGCCTTTCACGTTGCGGCCAACGGGCGGCCCGGCCCGGTACTGATTGACATGCCCAAGGACATGACCGCGCAAGAGATCGAGTTCAGCTACCCCGAAACGATTCAACTGCGCAGCTACAACCCGCAAGTTCAACCCAGTCAAAAACAAGTCCGCAAAGCTGTCGAAGCCATGCTCAAAGCCGAACGCCCGGTGCTGTATCTGGGTGGCGGCGCAGTTGCGGCAGGTGCGTATGAAGAAGTACGCCGGTTGGCTGAACGGCTGAACCTACCGACGACCTGCACGCTGATGGGCCTAGGCGCGTTCCCGGCCAGCCATCCACTGAGTTTGGGGATGCTGGGCATGCACGGTGGTTACTGGACGAACATGGCCGTGAACAATTGTGATCTGTTGATCTCGATTGGCGCGCGTTTCGACGACCGTGTGACCGGCAAGATTAGCGAGTTCGCCAGCGGTGCCAAGTTCATCCACGTAGACATTGACCCATCCTGCATCAGCAAGAATGTGCCTTGTGATTATCCGGTCGTAGGCGATGCCCGCGCCGCGACTAAAGCCTTCCTGGCCGAGGTCGAAGAGCAATTGGCAGGTGGCGCAAAACTGGCCTCGAAGGATTCCTGGCACGCCCAGATCGCCGCATGGCGCAAACAACATCCATTCTGGTTCAAAGAAGAAGGTGATGTCATCAAGCCGCAATTTGTCATCCACGAATTGCATCGCATCACCAAGGGCCAAGCCATCGTCTCTTCTGACGTGGGCCAGCACCAGATGTGGACGGCGCAACTTTACGGCTTCGATTCGCCGCGTCAGTGGCTGAATTCCGGCGGCTTGGGCGCGATGGGTTATGGCTTCCCCTCGGCAATGGGCCCGGCGGTGGCTTACCCCGACAAACTTTGTGTCGCGGTCGTGGGCGATGGCGGCTTCCAGATGTCTATGAACGAATTGGCGACGGTCAAGCAGTACAACATCCCGGTCAAGATTCTGATCATCAATAATGGCTATTTGGGTATGGTGCGCCAGTGGCAAGAGCAGTTCTATGAACACCGCTATGCGCACGTCAATCTGGAAGTCTCGCCCGATTTCGTCAAACTGGCCGAAGCTTATGGCGTGCCCGCTCTGCGCGCGACCAAGGCCAGCGAGGTCGCTCATACACTCGAAAAAGGCTTGAACATCCCCGGCCCGGTGTTGATCGAGATGAAGGTGGCGCGCGAGGAAAACGTGTTTCCGATTGTGCCGGCAGGCGCGGCGTTGAAGGACATGATCTTAGCTTAAGGAGCAGGCAGGTGTGAGTTCACGCCGCTGACATCCAAGCAACAACTAAATGACTATGCGACATACAATTTCTATTCTGCTTGAAAATGAATACGGCATGCTCTCGCGCGTGGCTGGTCTCTTCAGTGCACGCGGCTACCAGATTGACACGCTCAGTGTCGCCCCGACGTTGGAGGATGGGGTCTCGCGCTTGACGCTGACGACGCACGGCAACGACCACGTCATCGAACAGATCGTCGAACAGACGCGCAAGATGGTGCGCATCCTCGATGTCGTAGACATGACCGCCAACCCGCACGTCGAACGCGAGATGGTCATGCTCACGGTCAGCGCGCATCAGGGCGAAGAACGGCAAGAAGTCTTAAGCCTCGTCGAAATCTTCCGCGCCCGCGTGGTGGATGTCTCGAACGATACGTTTATCGTCGAGTTGACCGGCAATGCCGAAAAGGTCAACGCCTTTATTGAACTGCTGCGGCCCATCGGCGTTCACGACATGGTCCGCACCGGCACCGTCGCGCTGACGCGCGTCGCCTACATCAAAGCGCAAAAACTGAAAGACGATGACGAAGAGTTTTCGGAATTGTCGCTGAACGAAAAAGTCTAAATCGAGTTCTGTGTTCTAGGTTCTGTGTTCCAGGTTCTAGGTTGCTCCCTACTTGTTGGTATGAACTTCAACCATAAAACCCAGAACCTAGAACCTAGAACCTAGAACCTGGAACACAGAACCTGGAACCTGGAACTTCCCTAAGGAGCACTCAACTGCAATGAACATTTATTACGACAAAGACGCTGACCCGAACGCCCTCAAAGGCAAACGCATCGCCATCATCGGCTACGGCTCGCAAGGCTTCGGGCACTCAAACAATCTGAAAGATAGCGGCGCGGATGTGATCGTTGGCTTACGCGCGGACAGCCCCTCGGTGGCGAAAGCCCAAAGCGCGGGCCTTGAAGTCCTGCCTGTCGCCGATGCCGCCGAACGCGCGGACATCATCATGCTGCTCACGCCCGACGAATTGACGCCCGGCATTTATAAACGCGACATCGAACCGCATTTGAAAGCGGGCAAGTACCTGGCTGTCGCGCACGGTTTCTCGATTCACTTCAAAAAGATTGTGCCGCCCGCTGACGTCAATGTCTTCATGGTTGCGCCCAAAGGCCCCGGCCACCTGGTGCGGCGCGAATATGAAAAGGGCGGCGGCGTACCTTGTTTGATCGCGGTTGCCCAGGACCCCAGTGGCGATTCCAAGCAGGTGGCGCTCGCGTATGCCAGTGCCATCGGCGGCGCGCGCGCGGGCGTGATCGAAACGACCTTCAAAGAAGAAACTGAAACTGATCTGTTTGGCGAACAGTCCGTGCTGTGCGGCGGCGTGACGGCGTTGATTCAAGCCGGTTTTGAAACGCTGGTTGAAGCGGGCTACGCGCCCGAAATGGCCTATTTTGAATGCCTGCACGAGATGAAGCTGATCGTTGACCTGATGTATGAAGGCGGCATTTCGACGATGCGCTATTCGATCTCGAACACGGCTGAATACGGCGATCTGACGCGCGGCAAACGCGTCATTGGCCCGGAAGTCAAAGAGCGCATGAAGGAAATTCTCGGCGAGATTCAATCCGGCCAATTCGCTGACGAATGGATGGCTGAGGCCGAATCCGGCAAGCCCAATTTCACGCGGCTGGTCGAAGCTGAGAAGAAACACCAGATCGAAGACGTTGGCGCCAAGCTGCGCGGTTTAATGCCGTGGCTGGCGTCGAACAAGATCGTAGACAAAGCCAAGAACTGAGGCAGCCGCCATTGCAATGCGAACGGCCTGCCAGGAAAGGAATCTGACATGCACTCCACCGCGCAAGCGCAACACAACGAGTCCATCGTAGATCAATTCACCCGGCAGGCCGTTCCCTTTTCCCGCATTGCCGCGCAATCCGAAGAACTGCTGTTGGAAATGTCTGGCGTGACGGGCGCAGACACCGTGCTCGACCTCGCGTGTGGCCCCGGCATCGTCGCCTGCGCTTTTGCTACTCGCGCCAAACACGTCACCGGCATTGACCTGACGCCCGCGATGATCGAACAGGCGCAGAAACGCCAGCGCGAACAGCAACTCGACAACCTGACCTGGCAAGTTGGCGATGTCTTGCCACTGCCGTTTGCCGACGCCTCCTTTTCGACTGTCGTCACGCGCTATTCGTTCCATCACTTCCTGAATCCCCAAGCCGTTTACGCCGAGATGCTGCGCGTTTGCCAGCCGGGCGGCACCGTAATGGTCGTGGACGCCGCGCCGCCGCCGGAAAAGCAGAACGCTTACAACCACGTCGAAAAGCTGCGCGACCCATCGCACACGCGAGCGCTGAATGAAGCAGAGTTTTTGCAGATGGCTGCGACGCTTGGGCTGCAAGAAATTAAAACTGCGCATTACTATTTCGAGGTGGATTTGGAATTGGCGTTGAAAGGTTCGTTCCCCAACCCCGGCGATGACGAAAAGATTCGCCAGCTTTTCCGCGCTGATGTCGGCCAAGATCGCTTGGGATTGAACGCACAGTTCAGCGGCGCTGATTTTCATTTTGCCTACCCAGTGCTTATACTGGTTGGGAAGAAAGCCACCTGAGACTTCTTGGCGGCCAACCGAAAACGGAGGCATGGCGCGGCAACGCGATGAACTACTTATGGGACAAGTTAAAACGCAAATTACGATTACTAACCGTTTAGACGAAGGTATGGCTGAGCGCGGTGTGCTGCCTGCCGATCAAGTCCGCCGCATCACGCTCGACAACGTGCTGGCGGATACGGGGGCGACGCATCTATGCTTGCCCGCAGAAATCATCCAGCAGCTTGGCTTGTCTCCGTTGAAACAGGTTTTGACTTCAACAGCGGCTGGCTATCAAAAGACGACCGTGTACCAGGATGCGAAAGTTTCTATCCAAGGGCGTGAAGGAATCTTTCAATGTGTCGAGCTACCAGGCGGCGAACATCCGTTGCTTGGTGTCATCCCGATGGAAGATCTCGGCCTTGAACTGGATTTACAGAAACAGCAAATGCGCTTATTGCCGATGGAGCCTGGCAACACTTACGTGATGATCTATGCCAACCGGCTAACGCACGAACCACCAGCAGAGGAAAGGTGAAGATGAAAGACAACTGGGTAGAAATTTACGACACGACACTGCGCGATGGCGCGCAAGGCGAAGGGCTGGCCTACACCGTTGAAGACAAGATCAAGATCGCGCGCGTGCTCGACGAACTCGGCGTCACCTACATCGAAGGCGGCTGGCCCGGCGCCAACCCCAAAGATGTAGAGTTTTTTGAACGCGCCAAATCGCTCGGCTTGAACAGCGCCCTGTTCGCTGCCTTTGGCAGCACGCGCCGCGCTAACGGTCACGCCAGCGATGACACCGTCGTGCAAGGTTTGCTGGCCGCGCAAACGCCCATCGTCACCATCTTCGGCAAGTCGTGGGACTTTCACGTAGACATTGCGCTCAAAACGACGCTCGAAGAAAACCTGCGCATGATTGCCGACACCGTCAGCCATCTGAAAGCCTGCGGACGCCGCGTGTTTTATGACGCCGAACATTTCTTTGACGGCTTCCGCGCTAATGCCGAATACGCGCTCGACACGCTGGTCAGCGCCGCCAAGGCCGGAGCCGAAACGATCATCTTGTGCGACACCAATGGCGGCACGCTGCCCGAACGCATTGCCGAAGTCGTGGCGCTGGTCAAAGCCCGCCTGCCGCAAGTGCGCATCGGCATCCATTGCCACAACGACAGCGAACTGGCCGTCGCCAATTCACTCGCCGCCGTCGAAGCGGGCGCAACGCACGTGCAAGGCGTGATGAACGGCTACGGCGAACGCTGCGGTAACGCCAATCTCTGCTCGGTGATCCCCAATCTCGAACTCAAAATGAATCGCCGCACGCTGCCCGATGGCAAGCTCAAGCTGTTGACGCACACCAGCCGCTATATCAACGAAGTCGCCAACCTCGTTCCCAATGAGCGCGCCGCTTTCGTAGGCCGCTCGGCCTTCGCGCACAAAGGCGGCATCCACGTTTCGGCGGTGATGAAAGCCAAAGAAACCTACGAACACATTCACCCCGAAGACGTCGGCAATGAAACCCGCGTGCTGGTCAGTGACCAATCCGGCGTCAGCAACATTCGCTTCAAAGCCGATGGCCTCAGCGAAGAGTTCAACAAGAACCCTGAAGCCGCGCGCCGCCTGCTCAGCGAACTCAAAAAGCTCGAGCACGAAGGCTATTCGTTTGAAGAGGCCGATGCTTCGTTCCATTTGCGCGCGCTATCCGCCTTGGGTAAACGGCATCGTTACTTTGAACCGATTGAATACCGCATCTGGGTCAGTTCCTCCGGCAGCCCCGAAGCCGTCGTGCGCATGCAAATCGGCGACAATCAGGAGCATTCCGCCAGCCTCGGTGACGGCCCCGTGCACGCGCTTGATCAAGCGCTGCGCAAAGCCCTGTTGCCGCATTACCCGGCCATCGAAAGCTTCCACCTGATTGATTACAAAGTGCGCATCCTCGATGGCGAAAATGCCACCGCCGCCCGCACCCGCGTCCACATCGAAACCAGCAACGGCGAGAAGTCGTGGAATACGGTGGGCGTGGCCGAAAACATCATTGCGGCTTCGTGGGAGGCGTTGGTAGAAAGTTTTGAGTTCGGGTTGCAGCAAAACGGTTAGGTAGCTAAGAATCAGTGGTGGGGAGTAACCATTGCATGTTGAAAAAAGCTAAAGCGCTTTCCCAAATCTTTCTGGATGAACAATTTGAAGTAGAGCGAACCAGCGCCGTTCAGTTACGCGTGCGCGGTCGCCGCCGCATCGTGTTCGGTTGGTATGGCGGCAAGTTCTCGCACCTGGATTGGCTGCTGCCATTGTTGCCGCGCTGTCACCATTATTGCGAACCGTTCTCAGGTTCGGGCGCGGTGTTGCTCAATCGGGAGTCATCACCTGTTGAGACTTATAACGACATTGATGGCGAGGTCGTGAATTTCTTTCGCATGCTGCGTGAGCGCCACGAAGAGTTGATCCGCGTCATCGCCCTGACGCCTTTTTCCCGTGAGGAATATCACCGGGCCATTTATGGCGCGACCGAAGACGTTAGCGACGTAGAGCGCGCTCGTCGCTTTTATATCAAAGCGCGCCAAACCCGCACGGGGCTGGCGCAAACTGCCTCGTTGGGGCGTTGGGCGAATTGCAAAGACACTAGCCGCGCCGGAATGTCAGGCGTTGTTTCACGCTGGCTGGGTGGCGTTGAAGCCCTCGACGAAATCGCGCAGCGTTTGTTGCGCGTACAAATCGAAAACCGCCCTGCCACAGACATACTGCGCCTTTATGATGGCCCCCAGACGTTGTTTTATTGCGACCCGCCTTATTTGCACGTGACGCGCGGCGATGCCAAAGCCTATGGTTTCGAGATGGACGAAAACCAGCATCGTGAATTTGCCGAAGCCGCCAATTGCTGCGTTGGCATGGTTGCCGTGTCCGGCTACGACCATCCGCTGATGAACGAATGGTTCAAGCCGGAGCGCTGGTTCAAGACCCTGGGTTCAGACAAAACCATTCACTCGACGAAAGACACACGCCAGGAAGTGCTGTGGACGAATTACGATCCGCACATTCAAAAAGGACTTTTTGGATGACGCCCGATGAAATCCTGCGAGGCATTCAAGCGCGTGCGCTGGCTACGTTAAAGGTGTCCGTCGTCGCTGACGCGGCCATACGGGAGCGCGTTGACTACGTCTGTCGTTGTCTGAGCAACCGCGCTGGCGTGCGCTTGCTGATGGCTTGTCTGCTCGGCAAGCTGCATCAGCCAGCCGTAGATCCGCGCAAGCCTTACACTGAGATTGGCAGTGACGACAGCTTTTCGGGACGCACGTATGACGAGCGCTATCTGACCAAGTTCATCAACGAAAATCGTTTACCCATCAATCGGACGACGGCCTTTCTCACGCCTACGCTGCGCAACATCAATCATGCGCTAACCACTGACCGCCAGTTGGTCGGCAGACCGCGCGAACTCTATCAAAAGACGTTGGAACTGTTGGAAGACGTAGCCGAGAACCGCATTACAGCCGAGGCGCTCTTCGTTGAGACAGTGCGTGTATTGCTGGAAATGCGTGATGAGACGCTCGCGCGCATGGATTCACTGCTCAATACGTTCAAACGCGCCGAAGGGGCCTTACCTTTATCCTCAGAAGCCATCTTGACGCTGATAAGCCAGCATCTCGCTTGCAAAAACGCGAGCCGCTTGCCAGTGCTGATTGTTACGGCGGCGTATAAAGCAGCAAGCGCGCAACTAGCAGAAAGGCCGTTGCCGTTGAATGCCCACAATGCTGCCGATCTGCAAACCGGATCGTTGGGCGACGTAGAAGTTTGCTTATTGGATGATGATGCAGTAGTGACGGCCTACGAGATGAAGATGAAACGTGTCACACGCGATGACATTGACGCTGCCGTAACGAAGATCGCCACCGCGCTACCGCGTATTCATAACTACCTTTTCGTGACAACTGACGTCATTGACCCGTCCGTAGCCGAATACGCCGCGACTTTTTATGAGAAGCTCGACGGCGTTGAGATTGCGATTCTTGATTGCATTGGCTTCTTGAGGCACTTCCTGCATCTCTTTCATCGGCTACGCGCAAATTACCTGAATGCTTATCAAACGCTGGTTTTGAATGAACCGGACTCCGCCGTGAGCCAAACACTCAAGGAAGTCTTCCTAACCTTGCGCAAAGCTGCCGAAAGCGGCGAATGAGAGACTATTCTCTTTGAGGGCTAAACCATGCTGCACATTCACAATGGCGATTCGACTGCCAGCACGCTACGTGAAGCGGGTTTCCCGGGCACGCATTTCGCCTTTCGTGAGGCTTTAGCAACCGGGCCGACGCCGCAAGGCTTGAGCAAAGACGAATGGTTTGCCGTGCGCGCCAAACACCTCGCTGGCATGGCTGCGCAAGAGGTGGCGAGCATTCAACAGGAATTGCTGGCACAAGCTGCCACGCTTGCCAGCGCGAACCAACACGACGAAATCATCCTCTGGTTCGAGCACGATCTGTTTTGCCAGATTCATCTGATTTACCTGCTCGATCATTTCGCCCAGCATCCCGTTGCGCCCGCGCGTCTCAGTTTGATTTGCATTGGCGCATTTCCTGGCAAGCCCAACTTTCACGGGCTTGGCGAATTGACTGCGGAGGAAATGGCATCTCTCTTTGACTCGCGGCACGAAGTCAACGCGATGGAATTGCAGTTGGCACAGCGGGTGTGGCAAGCCTTTTGCTCGCCTGATCCGCAAGCCATTATCACTTTGCTTGACGAAGACACTTCGGCGCTGCCGTTTTTGCGCGGCGCATTGTTGCAACATCTGGCGCGCTTCCCTGCCGTTCGCAACGGCCTGAGCCATGCTGAAAACACCTTGCTCGCGCTCATCGCCGCAGGTAGCACCGCTTACATGAAACTATGCCCGGCGTTCTTTAACGCCGAACCGGCTTACGGGCTGGGCGATACGCAAATTCAAAGCGACCTCAAACACATGGCCGCTGCGCCGCCGCCGTTGCTGCAATTGACCGGCTTGGCTGAGGCAAACGGCTGGCGCAACGTCACGTGCGACCTCACCGCAATCGGCCAGCAAGTCCGCGCGGGCCAAGCCGATTTCGTCAGCCTCAACGGCATTGATCAGTGGCTAGGCGGCGTACATCTGACCACGGGCCATTTGTGGCGTTGGGATGAACAGCAGACAAAACTCGTGTGAAGCTTTGGCAAAGGAGCAATATGCTTGAACAAATTACCGCTGGACGCACCGATCTGGTCTTTGATTATTTAGCGGCGGGCAATGCTGCCGCCGCCACCGATGCCGCTGGCGTATCGCTGCTGCAATGGTGCGCGTATTACGGCGATGTCAGCGCCATGCGTTACTTGCTCACCCAAGGCGCAACGCTGGCGGCGCTGGGCGACAACCTCGATCTCAACGGCGCGGCGTTTCATGGGCACTGGCGGCTCTGCTTATTCCTGCTCGAAAACGGCGCGGACGTGAATCAGCCGTTGCCGGACACGGGCGAAGCGGTGCTGCACGCCGCTTTGTGCAAAGCCAACAGTCCGGCGCACGAACTGGTCATTCAGGTATTGCTCGCCAAAGGGGCCGATCCAAATTGCGTCACCAAACCAAACGTCGAAACGGGCGGCTTTATGCGTGACTGCCGCACCAAAGGGGAAACGCCATTACATCGCGCGGCGGCGTTCGGTTCGGCACGCACCATCCAAATGTTGCTGGACGCTGGCGCCATTGTTGACGCCAAGGATATGAATGGCGATTCGCCGCTCGGTTGGGCCAGTTGGTATTTGCGCCCGGATGCCATTCTCCGCCAGCTTTGTTACGGCGACTTTTACATTCGCCCTGATCGAGAGCCGGGCGGCATGGATGCATATCTACGCGGGACGCCGCGCGTCTAAACCAAGCTGAACATCATGCTTGCCAAATTCCGCTCAATTCATCTTTACGCCGGTTGGCTCTTTGTGTTGATCTTTGTGCTGACCGGCCAATACATGCGCCACGTCATTCACCCGGCAATGGTGGCCGACCCGGTCTTGCGTTATTCGATCCGCGCCAATCACATTTACATTTTGCTATTCGGCCTATTGCATCTTTGTCTGGGCGCGTATTGGCGTGTCAGTGAGAGATGGTACCAGCAGCGGCTGCAACTGGCCGGATCGAGTTTCTTGTTGCTGGCGACAGTGGTGACCATTGCGGCATTTTTCTTTGAACCGAAAGTCGGCGAAGCGCGACTTGGCGTGCTGAGTGCAATGGTTGCGGCAGTGGTTGGCGTAGGGTTACATTTGCTCAGCGTTCGCAACACATCACATCCACCTGAGGAGTAACCAGACGAATGTCAGAAGCCCGCATCGAAGTCTTTCGCAAAATGCTCGCCGCCGAACCGCATAACACGACTGTGCGCTTTGGCCTCGCCAATGAATTGTTGAAGCTGGAACGTTGGGATGAAGCCGCGCAGGAATTGCAAACGTACCTGGGCCAAACTGACGATCAAGGCAATGCGTATGGCAAGCTGGCGCAAGCGTTGGAGCGGTTGGGCCGCACCGCAGAAGCGCGCGCCACCTATCAACAAGGCATTGCCGCCGCCAACCGCCACGGCCATCCAGGCATGGCGCAAGAATTTGAAATGGTGCTGGAAGAGTTATAACAGCGCGCCTGCTCAGTTAAACCTTGTGTCGAACTCAAGCGGCGAACAACTTGGATTCGGATTTTCGGTCGAAACAGCCACACCGCGCGCACCACTGCTTGATTCGCTGCCTGACGCCGACGTCCGACTTTTTGCGAACTTCTATGACAGCGCCACGGCTACCGCGCTGTTCGACGAGCTCCTTTCCCAAACGCCTTGGGCACAACGTCACGTCAAAGTCTACGGCCAGCTTCATCCCGAACCGCGCTTGACCGCGTGGTATGGCGATGGGGGCAAAGGCTACAGCTATTCCAGCCTGACGCTCGAACCGTTGCCGTGGACGCCCACGCTCTTGCAAATCAAAACACGAATTGACGCGGTGGCAGGCGTCAACTTCAACAGCGTCCTACTCAATCTTTATCGTGATGGACGCGACAGCAACGGCTGGCACCAGGACAACGAGCCGGAGTTGGGGCACAATCCCGTCATCGCGTCGCTCAGTTTGGGCGCAGTGCGGCGCTTTCAACTGCGCCACAAATTCCGCAAAGACGTACCCAAGCTCGAACTGGATTTGCCGCACGGCAGTTTGCTGGTAATGGCCGGGCCGACACAGTATTTCTGGCAACACCAGATTCCGAAGACGGCCAAACCCGTTGTGGCGCGCATCAATCTGACGTTTCGTATAATTTCATGAGAAGAATTTGGATAAGCTATCGCAAGAACTTGGCAAGTCTAGCGTAAGAATTTATTTTACCCGCTTCCGACTACAGCCAATTACGTTATTGATCTCCAAACCACTATGATGGAGGAACTATGTCCAGTAACCAACCAATCTCAGATTCGCGTAAAAGCTTGGCTTCAAAAATATTTCAGCCCTTAGTGTGGACTACTATTGGTGCGCTGACAGCTTTGGTGGCCGTGCGCTTTCTCTACCCTAATGCAGAGAATGTAAAAATCAACTTCTTCGGCAAGCAATTAGAGGTGGCCGTAAAAAATAAGCAAGTCACCCATGAAGAACTACTAAATGAGATTTTCGCTAAAGATTTCGCGCGTGCTGGCGCAGTTGATTGGGTAAAGAAAAACCAAGGGCTTTATCCTTTCACTGATACTGCTCTCGTGGAGAAATTCAGTGAAATGTTGCCAGACAGACCTCCTGCCAGCCAGCAAGAAACCCTCCAGCAACGGACAGAACGATTACAAAAAGCTATTGAGAAAGTGCCTTCAGTTCGAGAGTTACGGCGCAAATCCAAGGATCGTGAGGCACCGTTCCAACCAGTTGGCGAAATTATCCAAGTAAAATACCAAAAGAGCGGTACCAAAGGCCGAGCATTTGTGCCGTATGGCAGTTATTTAGTTGGCAGGGTAATTGAGCTTTATGATCAAGCTGAAGAAAAGCTTCTCACTTTACGTTGCGAGGAGGGTATTTCAGGAGCGGATGGAACCAAAGTACTGCTCAACCCCAATCAGTTTAAGTATCTATTCGGCAGTATTGCACCTGGAATGGTCAACGCGATCGTAATCGAGGTCAGTAATAGCAAACAACTCAGCAACTTATGATTGGCATTGGCTAAAGCCACACGAGACAATCCGATGAGTTCTCAATTCCCACCCTTCCGCGATGTCACTGTCGGCGCGCTGCTCACGCGTTTGGCCGCATCTATCCCTGACAACGAAGCGCTGGTTTACACCGACCGCAACTTGCGTTTGACTTTCGCGCAACTGGAAGCCGAAGCGCGGCTGATCGCGCGCGGCTTGCTGGCGAGCGGCGTCGAGCGTGGCGAACGTGTGGCGTTGTGGGCGACCAACGTGCCCGAATGGGTCGTGCTGCAATTCGCGCTGGCCAAAATCGGCGCGGTGCTGGTGACGGTCAATACTTCGTTGCGCGCGCAAGAAATGGATTACCTGCTGCGCCAGAGCGAAGCCGCCAGCGTCATCACCATCGGCGGCTTCCGCGATGTGGATTACGTCGCAGCACTGCGGGAAATCGGCGCCGTTGGCGACGTGCGCTTGCCCGCGTTGAAGCGCGCGTTTTATCTCAGCCGGGGCGAAGCGTGCCCGGCGGATCTGACGCCGTATGACAGCTTGCGCGAACTGGCCGCGCAGGTCAGCGAAGCCGAACTCGACGCGCGCGAAGGTCAGGTCGGGTTGGACGATGTCATCAACATGCAATACACGTCGGGCACGACCGGCTTCCCCAAAGGTGTGATGCTGTCGAGCCGCAACATCGTCAATAACGGGTATTGGATGGGCGAAGGTTTGGGCTACACGCCGCAAGATCGCCTGTGTCTGTGCGTGCCGCTCTTTCATTGCTTCGGTTGCGTCATCGGCGTGCTGGGCGCGTATACGCACGGCGCGTGTTTATGCCCGCTCGAAGCGTTTGACGCGCGCAAGGTGCTTGAAACGGTCGAACGCGAACGCTGCACTTCGCTTTACGGCGTGCCCACGATGTTTCTGGCGGAGATGGAGGACCCGGAATTCGCCCGGTTCAATCTCAGTTCGCTGCGCACCGGCGTGATGGCTGGGGCGCTCTGCCCTGAGGCCTTGATGAAGCGCGCCATCGCCGAAATGAACCTGCGCGAGATCACGATCATTTACGGCCTGACCGAAGCCTCGCCCGGCATCACACAAACCCGGCGCGACGACACGCTCGAACACCGCACCCAAACCGTCGGTCAGGTCTTGCCCGAAATGGAAGTGCGCATCGTTGATCCCGTCACGCGTGCAAGTGTCGGCCTGAATCAACCCGGCGAATTGTGCGTGCGCGGCTACAACGTGATGCTCGGCTATTACAACAACGCCGAAGCAACGGCGGCGGCGCTCGATACCGATGGCTGGTTGCGCACCGGCGATCAAGCGACGCTGGATGCGGACGGTTATGTGCGCATCACCGGGCGCATCAAAGACATCATCATTCGCGGCGGCGAAAACATCGCGCCCAAAGAGATCGAAGATTTCCTACGCCAGCACGACGCTGTGTCTGACGTGTATGTCTACGCCATCAAGAGCGCATTCTTTGGCGAAGAGGTCGCGGCGGCGGTGCGGCTGAAACCTGGCCTAACGGTGACGGCGGACGAATTGAAAGCCTTTTGCCACGATAAACTGGCGCGCTTCAAAATTCCGAAACACTGGCGCTTCGTCAACGACTTCCCGCAGACGGCGTCGGGCAAGATTCAAAAATTCAAGCTGCGCGAACAACACGAACAAGAACTCGACACCTCTTCCATGAAGTGACACGAAGGAAACACGAAAGGAATTCTCTTTCTTCGTGTCTCCTTCGCGTCACCTCGTGGAAAAAGATTGCTGACTCATGACCAAACCAATCATCACCCGCGCCCAATTCCCTTTCTGGTTCCCCATCGAAGTCCGTTGGGGCGACATGGATGCGATGGGCCACGTCAACAATTCGATTTACTTCCGCTATTGCGAATCGGCGCGCATCGCCTTGCTGCGCCGCCTGAATATCACCGGACGCGCCGAAGGCAGCCAGCACGGGCCGACGCTGGTCACGACTTCCTGCGATTTCAAACGCGAGGTCAAATACCCGGCACAACTCGATGTCGGCGTGCGTGTCGAAGCTCTCACGCGGCGCAGCTTCGCGATGCAATACGCGATGTTCTTTGCGGGCACGGATGAGCTGGCGGCGGTGGCCCGCAGCGTCAACGCCTGGGTAGATTATGCCGAGCTGCGCGCAGTGGAATTGCCGGAAGAGTTGCGGGCGGCGCTGGCGCAGTATCAAACCTGAAGGCATAGTCAGTGCTGCCGCAAAAATTCTTTGACAACCACGAAGAACCGAAGAGCACGAAGAAGGAAGAAAGAGAAGCAGTAGGTTTCGCTTGGCTTTTCTTCTTTCCTCCTTCGTGTCCTTCGTTTCTTCGTGGTTAAAAGGCCTTGTCAACGTACTTTCTGCGCCTTACTTAACCCGCCTCAACGTTGCGGCAACCCGCGCGCAAACACGCCGGGCTTGGTGCGTTTGAAATAAATCTCGGCGTTGCCGTCGCGCTGATCGAACCAGACCACATAGACAGCCGCACTGGTCGCCGCCACCGTCGGATGCAGCGAATCGCCCGGCGCGGCGGTCAAGCGCGCATCCGGCGTCCAACTCGCGCCGGCGTCCGGCGAGTGTTTGTAATACACCTCGGTATTGCCAGCGCGCCCGTCATACCAAACCAGATGCAAGTCCTGGCCCACCGCCGCCAAGCTGGGCCGTGCCGAAACGCTGGGCGCAGCGGTCAGGCGTTGCGCCGCTTCCCACGTGCGCCCGCCATCGGTCGAGCGCCGGTAATAGATGTCCCATTCGCTGCCAGCCAGCGCCAGCCGCCGTTGAAACTCTTGCAGCAAGGCTTCTAATTGCGCCAGGTCGCCGCCGCGTTGCACCCAGGCGGGCGCGGCGGTTTGAATCTGTTTCACTTTGTCCTGCACGCGGATTTGCAGCGCCTGCCATTGATCTACGCGGGGCAAATCGTCCGCCGGCCCCGGCGTATAACTCAACCCCATCAGTCTGACGGCTTCATCAATCTTGCGTTCTTTTTCGAGATACGAAGCGTTTTGCTGCCCCAATGCTTCCAACTCGCGCAGGATGGTTTGCAGTTTGAGCACATCGCCACCTTGGGCAATCCAGCGCAGCACTTCCGCCTGAAGCAATTGATATTTCTCTTGCGTGCGGCGTTGCGCGGCGAGTTCGGGATGCACAACGGTCACGCCAGCGGGCGCGGGATCTACGGCTAAGCCCACCAGGCGCATGGCTTCATCCAACTTCGCCTCGGCCTCGCGCGGTTGAAAGGGGCTGTCCTGCTGATCGAACCAAACCAGATGCACTTCATTGCCGTTGGCGGCTAACGAAGGCGCCCACGAATTGGCCGGGTTATTAGTCAGCCGCAACGCCGGTTCCCACGTCGCGCCGCCATCGGTAGAACGGCGGAAATACTCCTCTTCGTTGCCGTCGCGCGTGTCCACCCAGGCGGCATAGATTTGTCGCCCGGCCACGGCAATGGTCGGCACCCACGAATCATCGGGCAAGTCTGACAGGCGCTGCGGCGTTGACCACGACAAGCCCGCGTCGGGCGAATGCGCGGTGTAAATCTCGGCTTGGGGTCCATCCTGATGACTGACCCAAACGACATGCACTTGCTCGCCCTGCGCCGCGATGGAGGCGAAGGCCGAAGTGTTGTCGTAGGTCAGTTGCCAATCTTCACCCCACGTCGCGCCGCCGTCGTGCGAAGCTTTGAGATAGAGATTCAGCCCTTCGCCGCTGCGCGCGTCGTGCCACACGACATAAACGTGATCGCCCGCCGCCGCAATCGCCGGGTGTTCGCGCGGCGACGGGTCATTGCTCAACCGCACATCCGGCCCCCACGTCAGCCCGCCATCGGTCGAACGTTTGTAATAGACCTGCGCATTGCCGTCGCGCTGGTCGTACCAAACCACGTGCACGCGCCCGGCTTCATCGGCGGCAATGCTCCACGCGAAGTTGTAACTCAGTTGCGAGGCCGCCGGATCGAAGGTCAACCGCTGGTCGGCCAGCCATTGACTGCGCGCCGGGGCAATTTGTTGCGCCAGTGTTTTCCCGAATGCGGTTGCGTGCGACGCAATGCCAAGGCCGCTGACGGCCAGCGCCAGTACGGCGAATAGACACACAAATTCCTTCACGCTTTGTGAGCGTTGCATAACTCCTCCTGGTCGAATCGTGAATGGTTACCTGGCCTGCGCTTTGGTTTTGAGTTCGCGCAACCGCGTTTGCTGTTCCGGCGTGAGTTTGTTTTTGAGCCGAATGAGCAAGACCATTTGGGTGCGTTTGATGTCTTGCTCAAGGCCGAGCACTTTATCCAACTGCGCGATGATCGTCTGTTCGCTCATCTGATCGGCTTTGAGCAACGCCGCAATCTTTTCGACGCCGTCCTCCAGCTTCCATTGCAACTCGGTCAGCACGGTTTGTGTTTTACGGACTTCGGCTTTGATGTAACTCTTCTGCTCTTCACTCAAGCCGAGTGCTTGCTGATTCTGCATAATCAATTCCGGCGGGAACAGGTTTTCAGAAAGGTCGGTATCTTCTGCCCGCGCAACCGGCACAGCCAGTAATAGCAACATGCATACAAGCAGCGTTGTTGTCCTTACTGGCGCATTCGAACGTTGCTCCGCTGCCCTGAAAGGGCGCAATTTAATAGCCGGGGGCAACGCCCCCGGAATAGCGCCGATACATTCGGCCCTGAAGGGGCCGCATTTGATGTTGAATGCGGCCCCTTCAGGGCCGTGGTTCACCGCGCCGCCACCGGGGGCGTTGCCCCCGGCTATTAAATTGCGCCCTTTCAGGGCGTTAACTGAATTTCGCAAAGGGGTACTCATAGCTCCTCCATTTCGTTGTTCTGCTCAATCACGAACGGCTTGATTTCCAGGCGCGGCACGCCCAAACGTGGCACTTCTTTCAACCAACGCTCGCCGGGGGGTTTCAGTAAAAAATCCGTCGGTGAACGCCATTGCGAAACCAATGTTTCCAGCGGCAACGGCGGGGAGAGCCTGTGTCGCCGTTGTTTCGCTTGCCTGACAGACTTGCCGCTTGATGCGGCGATGGCCTGCTCCTGCGGTTCGCGCAACGGCGCAGGTACGGCGTGCTCGGCAGGCGGTGTCACCGGCAACGCAATCCGCTCAACCGGCGCGCGTCTGAAAAGCGCGAACCACACACCAGCGCAAGCCAGCAACGCCAGCGCCACGACGGCCCAGCGCCACACAGGCCGCTGGTTGGCGTTGTCTGCGCTATGCGCCGCAGCGGTCGCCCACGTGCGCGTGAACGACGGCGTGCGCCGCGTGTCTTCCTGCTTGAGTGCTTGAAACAGTTCATTGAACTGCCGGTCTGGTTGCTCCATCGCTGACCTGCTCTTCCTGTAAAAGTTGGCGCAGCCGCTTTTTGCCGCGCTCGTAATGTGTGCGCGCCGCGCCCAGCGAGACGCGCATCACCACAGCGGCCTCGGCCAAACTGAGTTCGTGATAAAAAACCAAGTGCAAGACTTCGTGCTGCCGTCGCGGCAGCACGGTCAATGCATGGCGCAACTGCGTTTGTTGTTCCGCGCGCAACAACGCGTCGTCAGGACTGTCTGCCAATTTCACCGGAGCCGCGCGCTCGCCGTATTTCAACAAGCCAAATCCGCGCAGCCAGTGCCGCCGCCGCTCATCCGCCGCCGTGCGGCGAATCACGGCAAACAGCCAGGTCTTGAACGCGGCCCGGCCGTCATAGCGCGCCTTGCCTTCGAGCACTTTCAAGTAAACCGCCTGCAACACGCTCTCGGCTTCACCATGCTTGTGCGCGCAACAACTCAGCGCCCAGCCGTAACATTCGCTGTGGTACCGTTCCAGATTGGCTCGCAATTCGGCGCTGTCCATCAACTTCAGTACGTCCGGTTTCGCAATGTGTTCGTCGCGCAATTAGTCGTTTGGCGGGCGCGCGTATATGACAGGCTGTAGGAAAAATTATCCGTGACGATTAGACCAACTCCGCCAACGCCGCCCAGCGCTCTACATCCGCATCCAACGCGGTGTTCAGCGTTTGCAACTCTTCGTAAAGTTGCGCGACCAGCACGTGATCGCTGGCGTGGGCGTCAAGAAGTTGTTCAATCTCGGCCTTGCGCGCTTCCTGCGCAGGGATGCGGGCTTCCAATTCTTCCAACTCTCGTCTCTCTTTGAAGGTCAGCTTGCGTTTGCCGGAAGCATCAGCGGCGGGCTTTTCGACCGGCGCTTTGGCAGCGGCGGCAGCGGCTTTGACAGCACCGGCTTGCAATGCAGCCTCGGCACGTTCGCGGTCGCGGATTTCGATAAACGTCGAATAATCGCCTGGGTATTCGCGAATCCGGCCTTCTCCCTCAAACCGAAACAGATACTCAATCGTGCGATCCAGAAAATAACGGTCGTGGCTGACGACGACCAGACAGCCGGGGAACGTTTCCAGATAATCTTCCAGCGCGATGAGCGTGGCGATGTCCAGATCGTTGGTGATTTCATCCAGCAGCAAGATGTTCGGCGCTCTCATCAACAGCCGCAGCAAATACAAGCGCCGCCGCTCGCCGCCCGACAGCGTGGCAATCGGCTGATATTGCATCGCGGGCGCAAACAGAAAGCGTTCCAGCATCTGGCTGGCCGTGATCCAATCGCCATCGCTAGTCTGAATGCGTTCGGCCACTTCTTTAACGTAATCAATCAAGCGCTGCTCGCCGGGCAAATCGCGGCTCTCTTGATCGTAATAGCCAATCACCACCGTCTGGCCTTTCTCGACCTTGCCCGTGTCGGGTTGCAAACGGCCCGCGATGATTTCAAGCAACGTCGTCTTGCCCGAACCATTCGCGCCGATCACGCCGATGCGGTCGCCGCGTTTGAACTGATAGCTGAAATTACTGACGATCTGTTTGTCGCCAAAACGTTTGCTGATGCCATCCAGCGTCAGAATCTTGCCGCCCAGCCGTTGCGCATCAAACGCGATGTCCAAGCTTTTCTTTTCGGCGATGGCACTAGCAGCTTCGCGGGACTTTTGAATGACCTCGTTGGCGTTGTCTATGCGGGCTTGCGATTTGCGCGTGCGCGCCTTGGCCCCGCGCCGCAACCATTCCAATTCGCGCCGCGCCATTTGTTTCAGGCGTTGCGTCTCTACGACCTGGCGTTCCTCCTGCTCCTGCTTCTTTTCCAGGTAGTAGGCATAACCACCAGAGAACGATTGCACGCGCCCGCGCTCGATTTCCAAAATGCGATTGGTGACGCGATCTAAAAAGTAACGGTCGTGCGTGACCAGCAGCAACGCGCCTTTGAAATCACGCAGATACCGTTCCAGCCATTCGACCGTCTCGGCATCCAGATGATTGGTCGGCTCGTCCAGAATCAGCAGGTCGGGTTTGATGATCAGGCTGTGCGCGATGGCGACACGTTTGCGCTGCCCGCCCGACAGCGTGTTCATCTTAGCGTTGAGCTGGCTGATGCCCAGTTGCGCCAGAATCGTCTTGGCCTCGGTTTCCAACTGCCACGCGCCGCTGGTGTCCAGCTTGTGCGCCAGTTCGGACACGCGCGCCAGCAGCTTTTCATCCTCACTTTTTTCTGGCCCTCCCGCTTCGGCCAACGCGCCGCACGCCGTCTCGTAATCGCGCAACAAATCCAGCTTCTCGCGCAAGGCCGCATTGTTGCCGCTGAAGACCGCCTCGCTCACCGTTTGCGCCGGATCATACGGCGGATTTTGCGACAGGTAGGCGATGACCCGCTCGTTCGACAGCACGACGCGGCCCGTGTCGGTGGCCTCTTCGCCCGCGATGACGCGCAACAGCGTGCTCTTGCCGCTGCCATTCGCGCCGATCACGCCGATCTTGTCGGCTTCGTCGAGGCCGAAGGTGATGGCGGAAAAGAGCGGCTTGATGCCAAAGGTTTTGCTGACGTTTTCGAGCGAAAGGATATTCATAGAAACAGGTAACGCATTGCCCGTCGCCGAGAGAGTGTGCGTTCCACATACAGGAAATAAAAGCGCGAAGCTTCCTTTTTCGCAATACGCTTCTGTGAATCAGGAAAAGGAAGCTCCGCGCTTTGTTATATTTTGTGCTCGGGCCAAGCGCGCTCTCAGGCTATTTCAAAGGCCGCACCGGATAGTTTTTGAAGAGGTAATCCACCAACGGGTCTTTGTCATCGTCTTTGACCACTGCACCCCAACGCACCATTTTTTCGACTTCGCGTACCCAGCCGGGACGCGCCAAACGTTGCACAACGATCAAATCAGCTTCGTGGCAGAGCAAGCAGCGCGCTTCGTAAAGCTCTTTGCCACGCGCTTCATTCGATGCTGCCGCTGCCGGGGCCGCCACCGGGCGCGGGGCAAAGCGTGCGGCGAAGTAATCCACCAGCGTGTCTTTCTCTTCGTCTCTGACCACTGCGCCCCAACGCACCATCTTCTCGACCTCGCGCACCCAACCTGGGCGCGCGAGTTTTTGGGCGACGATAACATCGGCTTCGTGGCACAGCAGGCAGCGGTTGCGGGCGATGTCTGCGCCTTTGCCGTCAGGCAAGTCTTGCTTGGCAGTGACGGAACGCAGACCCGTGGCGGCAACCAATGCCAGAAACACAAGCGCAATTTTGAATAAGTTAGGCTTCGACATTGATCCTCACTTTATCAATCACGTTCCAGAGATAGCCGGACGGGTTCCATTGCGGGGCGACGGGTTGCATGTTGCCTTTGTCATCGGTGGCGCGTGCCATCAGCAGATACGAACCGGGTTTGGTGATGTTGAAGGTATGCTCGAACGATTGCCAAGCGTACTTTTCGCGCTCCTTGCCCAGCTTGGCCAGTTGCCAGGTCGAGCCGTTATCCATTGAGACTTCGACTTTGGTGATGAAGGATTCGCCCGCCCAGGCAAAACCGCTGACGCGCACAGGGCCAGCTTTTTGTTTGGTCCCATCGAGCGGTGCGTTCAAAAACGATTTCACGAAGAGACCTTTCACCGGCTCCATGTCTTGCGGCGCGACGGCTTCACCAGGGGCGACGCGCCGGTTGGGATAACGATAGGCCGTCTTGACAAAGAAGCCTTCGTGCTCTTGCGGAATGACCGCGATGTGTTGCAGCCATTTGACGGCGTAAGCGCCTTCCCAACCGGACGCCACGGCGCGCAACGGAAAGCCGTGCAGCACGGGCAAGGGCTGGCCGTTCATTTCATAAGCCAAGATCGTATCCACGTGCATGGCTTTTTCGAGCGGCAGGTTGCGGATGAATTCGGGTTGCTTGCCCACGGCTTTGTCCGCACCGTCCAGCGCGACATATTTGCCGGTTGTCTTGACGCCCGCGCGTTTCAACACATCGGCCAGCCGCACACCTGTCCAGCGCGCCGTGCCAACTGCGCCGCGTTCCCATTGAATCCCCGCGACCGGCGGCTCGTAAAAGGCGCGGCCATTGCCGGCGCATTCCAGCGTGACGGTGACAGTGGCGCGCGGGAATTTCTTCAACTCATCCAGCGTCAGCGTGTAGGGCTTGTCCACTTCGCCATCAATCGTCAGCTTCCAATCCTTTTCGCTAACGGTCGCCGCATAGGCGTGATGGCGCACGTAAAACAATTCATTCGGCGTGAGATAAGAGTTGAGCAGACTGACCGGCGTCTCCAAGTCTTCGGGACGCGCCGAACGCACGATCAAGCGGCTGTCTTTGCCTTTGAACGTAGCGCCTTGCGCGAAGGCTGCGCCGGGCAAAAGCTGGCTCAAGCCCAGCGCGGCGCCGGTTTGCGCTGCGCCAATCAAAAAGTCGCGGCGGGCTGCCGCACGACGGGATTGCTTCTTCATTACACTTCCTCGCTGGTGATAAATGATGTCTGTGTTGTCACGTTGATGTAGTGCGGTAATACGGCGGCGATTCTATGCGCGGTGTGAGAGCGGGTCAAACAACGGCTTGATAATCGTCAGGGCAAGGCAAGGCCGGGCGTATCAGCACGGCCTGACCGCTACTTCCACACGCGCCGAAAGAAATTGATGATGTGAAAGGCATCCAGATACTTAAACGGCGACCGGCCCACCGTGTAATGCCCGCACGGCAAAAAGACCGTTTCAACCGGGATAGCGTGACGGCGGCAATCGCGCACAAAGATGTCGGTCAAATCGGGCACCATCGTCAGATCGTAGCGCGCCGAAATCAGCAGCGCCCGCCGCCGCACCTGATGAAACTGTTTGTCGGCGTAAAAGCTCGGACTCAAACTCAACCAAGCCTCGCGCGTGGTTTCGAGCGACAACTCCTGCTCCAGGCTTTGCCGGATGTGCCCAGTGGTCACGCCGCGCCAAACCACGTCGCCAAAATAGCTCGACACCAGGTTGAACACGCCCGCCTCCAGCCGTTCGTCGTGAATGAATGCCAGCCACGACACGCAGGAACCGATGCTGGTGCCCGACAGACCTACGTGCTGATAGCCTTGCAAAAACAGCCAATCCGCCGCGCGCCGTATGTCGTGCACGGCCTGGCGCACCGCATGAATCGTGCGCCCGATGTTGGAACTAATCAGATAATCGGCGCGCTGCAATTCAGGCGGACGCCGCCAATCGTGAAAGGGCAGGCTCAAGCGCAACGCCGCAATGCCCAGCCGATTGAGCGCCCGGCACAACGCCACGTGCGACTGTTCATCGGCATTCCATTGCGGCGAAACGATCACCGCGCGGGCTTGCTTGCCAGCGGGGGTTTCCGCCGGAAAGAAGCGCGCGTGCACCGTGTCGTTCTTGGCATACGGCGTGGTGATGCTGCTGGGAAAGCTCAGCCGAAAGCCGTCGAAGCGAAAGTCTTCGGCGCGACTGGGCGCAGGTGCAAAAAACTCGGCGTTGGCCTCTAACACCTGCGCATTGAATTGCCGCAGGTAATCCAGCGGGCGCACAGGCGAATGCCCATTGCCGGGCGCACCCAAGAATTCCAAGCCCCATTCAAAAGGCCGCACCACACGTTGATCGAAATCGCGCGCGTGCAACTTGTGCTCGAGGCGATGCATGTATTGTCGAAGCATAAAAAGAAACCGCTCCAAAAAATGAAACGGCATTGTATGAATCACCGCGCGAAAGACAAGCCAGCCTTTTGCAGCTTTGCAGCACAGTAGCGCAACCCTGCCGAGGTTGCGCGGCGTTATCCGTGAAACCGTGAAGGTCATGGACGAACTGAATGCCGTCCATGCTGAAGCCGCGCAACCTCGGCAGGGTTGCGCTACTTTGGCCGCGTCGTCTCACTTCCCTTTCGCTCACGATTCCTCGCGCGGGTTTGAAGCCTGCGCTAAGATGCCGCCGCAGTAACTCGGCAGAGACGCCAACGACACAGCCGCGCCGCCCCGCGCCACCACAACTTTGGCTTTTAGGAGATCGCATGGCAGCTCACATCTTTATTTCGCACACGAGCAAGGACGACGCCTTCGTCAAGGAATTGCGCGAGAAACTCGCCGCGCACAAACTCACGGTTTGGGACGACGCACACAAGTTGCGCGGCGGAGACCGACTCAAACCGGAAGTCAGTGCGGCCATCGAGACCGCACGCAAGTTCATCGTCGTGCTTAGCCAAAACGCGATTGAATCAGATTGGGTCTTTGACGAAATCAACCAGGCGCTGGCCGTCGAACAGGCGCGTAAGGCTGAAGGCTACAACGTCATCCCGCTGCTGTTGCCCGATTTCAAAGCGGCGATGCTCAAACGGCTGAAGGTCTTCCCTGACGAACGGCTCGGCATCAGCATCGCGCCCGGCCCGAATGGACTCGCCGATGCCATGCCGCAAATCCTGGCCGCGCTGGGCAAAGAACTTCCGGCGGATGCCGCGCCACCTGCTGCCGTCGCGGAAAATCCCGTCGCCGAATTGTTGCTGGAACTCAGAAATCTGAAGGTCGAGACCGACGACGGCAAGACGCGGGCAAAAGCTGAAGCGACGCTGACGTTCCAGCCGCCGGAAGCCGGAGCGCGCGAGGTAAAAAGCGAGCCGTTCTTTTTCACTTCGCCGTTGGGGCCAATCGAAAGTGACGATCTGCGCTGGTATCTGGAAAAGTTTTATCAATGGCCGATTGGCCAGTTCAAAGAGCGCGGCGAACGAATCGCCAAACAATTGCCCGACTGGGGACGGCTGCTTTACCAGGCTGCGCTCGAAACCGAATCCGCCCAGGAAGCGTTGCGCGGTTGGCTGGACAGCGCCAGCAAAGCCGAGCGCCGTTTTTCGGTCGAAGTTTCAGACAAGCTGCCGTCCGGTTCGCCGCCCGAAGCCATCACTTCTGCCAAAGAAGCCGCCACCTTGTTGCTGTCGCTGCCGTGGGAATTGCTGCACGACGAGCGCGGATTTTTATTTCATGGCAAGCACGCTGTCCGTGTCCGCCGCCGTCTGCCGAACAACGTCAAATTCGAAGACTTCGAGCGCAAATTGCCGATCCGCGTGTTGCTGGTCAGCCCTCGCCCCGAAGACGACAGCGCCGCATACATTGACCACCGCGTCAGCTCTCAACCGCTGGTCGAAGCCATCGAAACGTTGGGCGAAACGGTCAGCCTGACGATTTTGCAGACGCCGACCTTTCCCGCTTTGCAGCAGGCGCTGCGGCGCGCACAGTTCGACGTAGTCCATTTCGACGGGCACGGCGTTTTCGATCCGCGCGTAGGTTTGGGCAAGCTCTGTTTTGAAGCTCCCGACCAGGACGACCAATTGCACAACCGCAAAAGCGAATTGATTGACGCCGAACGGTTGGCCGCAGTCATGCGCGATCACCGCATTCCGCTGGTGTTTCTGGAAGCCTGCCAAAGCGCCAAAACCGACGATGACCCGACGGCTTCGGTGGCGGCCAAGCTGTTGGAACAGGGCGTAGTTTCCGTTGTGGCAATGACGCATTCCGTGCTGGTCGAAACGGCTCGACGTTTCGTCAAAGAGTTTTACCGCGAATTGGCCGAGGGCGCACGCATCGGAGCCGCGATGCTGGCCGGGCAACAGGCGCTGCACGCCGACACGCGCCGAGGCGCCATCGCTGGCGCGGGCGAATTCCATTTGCAGGACTGGTTTGTGCCTGTGCTGTATCAGGAACGCCAGGACCCGTCGCTGGTTCGTCAGCGTTTGTCGGCAGCCGCGCTGGAAGACGTCGCCGTCCGTCGCAAATTCAATCTGGGCGAATTGCCTGACGCGCCAGAACACCGCTTCATCGGGCGCAGCCGCGAACTGCTGGCGCTGGAACGCTTGCTGCTGACCGAACCTTACGCCGTCATTCGCGGCGTAGGCGGCGAAGGTAAAACGACGCTGGCCGTGGAACTGGCGCGGTGGCTGGTGCGGACAAATCGCTTTCGCCGGACGGCTTTCGTCAGCTTGGAACAGTACAGCGACGCCAAAGGCATGGCGGACACGATTGGCCGCCAACTGGTCGGCGCTGGTTACTCGGCTGGCGGGCACAGCGACTGGCGCGCAGCCATGCTGCCGATCAAACGCGAGCTAAAAGACAAACCGACGATCATCGTGGTGGATAATGTGGAGAGTCTTTTTTCTCCCACGAAGACACACGAAGAGGCACGAAGGGATGAGAATGATTCGGGTGAAACGTCAGGCTCCTCCGCAGAATCAACGAAAGCAACTGAACCCTCTTCCAGTCTTCGTGATCCTTCGTGTGACTTCGTGGGAGAAGTTTTTCTTTTCTGCCAAGCCTTGCTCGACGCACATCCGGCGACACGGATTGTGTTCACCAGCCGCGAACTTCTGCCTCGTCCCTTTGCCAGGCGGGATCGCGTGATCCCGCTCGACCGGCTGAGCCGCGAATACGCCGTCGAACTGGTCAGCCGCGTCATGAAACGGCGCGAATACGACGAACAAGGCAACACACCCACCGACATCGCCGAACTGGTCGAAGCCGTCAACCGCCACGCCCGCGCGCTGACCCTGCTGGCGCACGAAGTGAAGGCCAGCGGCGTGCGCTCCACCACAGACAATCTGCGCCGGTTGATGATTCGGCTGGAAAAAGATCATCCCGGCGAGCGCGAAAACTCGCTTTACGCCAGCGTAGCCCTCTCGCTGCGTCGCCTGCCGCTCGATCTGGGCCAGCAGGTGAAGGCACTGGCCGTCTTTCACGGCGGCGCGCACCTTGGCGTGTTGTGGGTGATGCTGGGAGTACCGCTGGAAGCTGTGGATCTGTTGGCGACAGCATTGATCGAAGTGGGCTTGGCCGAAATGATGGACTACAGCCACTTGCGGCTTGATCCGGCGCTGCCCAACTATCTGCTGGCGCAGATGGACGCGGCGAAACTGCCATCGCTGACCGCGCGCTGGGCGGAAAGCATGCGGGCGCTGACCGGGTTTCTGTATCAGCAACGATCTCAAGATGCCCAACTCGCGCAGCAACTGACGCTGCTGGAACTGCCCAATCTGCTGGCGCTGCTCACCGTGGCGGTTGACACGCTGCCGCCAGAAAGGGTGGTGGATTTGGCAGGCAGGATAGAAGACCTGCTCACTCCCTTGGGTCGTCCGCAGGCACTGGCACAGGCGGTCAGCGTGCGCGCGACAGCGGCGCGGCGTTTGGGGGCGTGGAGCCACGCCCAAGTTCAGAACGCGAGCAATAACATTAACCGGCTGTTGGAGCAGGGCGCAATGCCCGAGGCTTTCGCGGCGGCGCAACAACTGCTCGCGCGTTGCCAATCCGCCGGAGCCGACGCTTACCCCGAAGCGGCGTATGACAGCGCGATGGCGTATTTCCTGATAGGGGAGGTGCTGCAGACAGGCGGGGCCGCCGAAGAGGCGCTAGTGCAACTAGCTGAAGGCCAACGCCGTTTTCAGACCCTCGCCGATACAGGTGAACCCAGTGCTATACAGATGACGGCAGTTGCTATCATCCATATCGCAGATTGTTTGAGAGATTTAGGACGATTAGATGAAGCACTTGCAGGTTATCAGGATTGCAGCGAACGGGCCACCAAACTTGGTAATCAAAGATTACTAGCAAACAACAAAGAGCGAATAGGAACAGTCCGCCTGATCCAGAATCGTTATACCGAGGCACTTGAAGCTCATTCCGAAGCACGCGGAATTTTTGAACGATTGGGCGAGCCGGGCACTGTTGCTCGTTCATGGCACAGAATCGGTATGATCCACAGTAAAACCGAGCATTTTGAACAAGCGGAGTATGCCTACCGGCAAGCACTAGCAATCAATGTGCGACATAAGTTTGTTGCGGATGAGGCCATTAACTTAGGCCAACTTGGCATTCTTTATTCTGAAATGGGATTGTTGGAAGAGGCAGTAAAATTCTGTCGGCAGGCAGTGGAAATTCACGCTAGTCTACAAGATCAATGGCATGAAGGATCAGCCCGCAGCAATTTGGCCTATACGCTGATCAAGCTGCAACGCTACGACGAAGCCCGCCGCGAATTGCACCGCGCGATTGAATGCTCGAAGACTCTCGGCCACGCCGCCAAACCCTGGAAGACCTGGGAGTTCCTGCACGACCTGGAACAAGCCACCAGCCACGCGCAGGCTGCCGCCGAGGCGCGCGGACAGGCCGTGACAACCTATCTAGCTTACCGGCGCGCGGACGGGGAGAGCCAGGCCCCTACCGCACCACTTTACGCGCTGGTGGCGCAGGCACTGGGGGCAGGCACACCGGACGCGCTGACCGCCGCCGCCGCGCAACTCGCCGAAGGTGCGCAAGCCGCCATTACCGCGTCGTTCACGGCGCTGCTCGACAAGCTGCAAGCGGTCTTGCGTGGCGAACGCGACCCGGCGCTCGCGGCTGATCCGGCGTTAAGTTTCTGGGATGTGGTGGAGTTGCAGTTGTTGCTGGAAGGGTTGGGCTGACCTGGGTACGCACCGCTTCCAGCGTGCAGACGTGGCGTCAGACCATATCAGGCCGGTAGGCTCCCCCTTCCGCATCAAGCTATTCACTGCCAAGACCGCACGCTGGAAGCGGTGCGTACCCAGGATTGAACACCGTTCCGCTGCTACGCCGAAACCAGTTTGACGATGCCGGGTTTGGCGAGCGGCATGGCCGGGCGCGATAGCAATTCGACAAAGTCATTCACATAGGCGGGCACGAAATCGTGGCGCAGGAGGGCGGCGCTCCATTGGCGGTGCAGGCCCTTTTTGGTGACGGGGCGGGCGATGAGATTCCCCGCCTTGAGTTGTTCTTGCACGGCCCAACGCGCCAGCACGCTGATGCCGAGATCGGCTTTGACCAGTTCGATGATCGCTTCGGTCAGTTGCATAACCGTCAACCGCGCAGGCTTGACGCCCGCCGGAACCAGGACGTTGTTGAACAAATCGCTGTCTTTGGGCGGGACGTACAGGATCAAATGCTGGTCGGCAAAATCGCGCGCGCGCAAATAATCGCGCGCGGCCAGCGGGTGTTCGGGGGCCATCACGGCGACGAGTTCGTCGCGGAAGAGCGGTTTGTAATGCACCCGTTTGTCGCGCGAGCGGGATGACACAATCGCCAAATCAAGCTTGCCGTTGAGCAGCGCGGGGAACGGGTCGTGGGTGAATTCGACCATGATCTTCATCTCGACATTGGGGTACTTGCCGCCGAATTCGCGCAACAGTTCCGGCAGCCAGTGATAGCAGGTGTAACACTCGGTGCTCAGCCGCAACGCGCCACGGTCGCTGGCGGCCATCTGTTTGAGGTCATCTTCCGCCCGCCGAAGTTCTTCCAGCACCTGACGGGCTGAATACAACAAGCGTTCGCCCGCCTGGGTCAGCACCATCTTTTTGCTCAAGCGCAAAAACAACGGCGTGCCGAGCCGCGCTTCGATGTCGCGCAATTGATGGCTCAGCGCCGATTGCGTCAGGTGCAGGCGTTCGCCCGCGCGGGTCACGCTTTTCTCTTCGGTGACGGCAATGATGAGTTTGAGGTGGCGGATGTCCAGTTGCATTTGGGCGGTCTCGCTTTCGGTGAGTGAAAGTAATTCATCGAAAGGATGAAAACAATGAGTTTTCTGCATTCGATATTTCTGCGTATGATGTGGGTGCGTCAAACAAATGTAACCACAAAGCGACGAAGAGCACGGAGGAAGACTTCCCTGTTCGACTGTTTCGTCTCTTTACAACGGGTAGTTGATCAACGAGGAAAGAGAGATTACGGAACAAACGGAAATAACGGAATAGACGGAAAAGCCTGGCTGGCTTAACGGTTTCTTCCGTGTGTTCCGTTATTTCCGTTTGTTCCGTAATCTCTCTTTTGTCTCTAACTGGAATGCTACTCGTGGTGAAAGTCTTTCTTTTGGAAGTCAACGCATAAGGAGAAATGAGAATGTCCGATCTGAGCTACCCCATCGGCGATTTTGTCGCCCAACCCGTCATCACCGCCGCCCAACGACAGGAACTCATCACCAGCCTGGATCAAACGCCTGCCCGTATGCGGGCCGCCATTGCCGGGCTGTCGCACGAACAACTCGAAACGCCCTATCGCCCTGAGGGCTGGACGGTGCGTCAAACCGTGCACCACACGGCTGATAGTCACGCCAACGCCTACGTGCGATTCAAGCTTGGGCTGACCGAAGATGTGCCTACCGTCAAGCCTTACGATGAAAAGCGTTGGGCCGAGTTGGAGGACGGGCGCAACGCCAACCTGGAACCCTCGCTGCGCTTGCTGGAAGCGATTCACGAGCGTTGGACGATCTGTTTGCGCGCGCAACCAGCGGAAGCGTTTGCGCGCGAGTTGCGGCATCCCGAAGCGGGCGTAATGTCGCTGGATGTCGCCTTGCAAATGTACGAGTGGCACGGGCAGCATCACGTTGCGCATATCACCCGGTTGCGTGAACGTATGGGTTGGTAAGCGGCCCTCTGCGTTCGATTTGCTTCGGTGCATACAAACGCACCGGTACGGTGCAGGGAGCGTGCGTGCTCCCTGCACCGTTTGGCTCGGAATTGCCAAGTTCAGCCTGCCACGCCTACAATCCCGCCGCATTTAGAGAAGCAGTCTTTCCCGCATAGCAACAATTCAACAGGAGGCCGCACCGATGATGAACACGGGTCAGCTCAAGCTTCGCCGCAACACTGCCACCACGACGTTTTTGGCCATTGTCGCGGTGCTACTGGCGTATCTCTGTTTTCAGATCGCGCAGCCGTTTCTGGAAGCCATCGCCTGGGCCGGCATTCTGGCGATTGTTTTTGCGCCGCTGCATACGCGGCTGGGCAAGTTCATCAAAAATCCTGATCTGCGCGCCTTGGCCAGCACGTTGTTGACGACGCTGGTGGCGGTGTTGCCATTACTGTTGCTGGTGCTGGCGATTTCGCGCGAAGTGGCGCTGGGCGTCGGGCAAATCAAAACCAGCGCGGCAAATATCAAAGACTGGGAAGCCGCGTTGACACAGACGCGCTACGTCGGCCCGGCCTGGCAATGGGTGCAGGTGCATTTCAAAGACTTCGAGGGCGATGCTAATGAGATGTTGAGCAATGCCGCGCAGCGCGCGGGCGCGGTGGCGGTCAGCGTCTTCAGCGGCGCGCTGACCAATATCTCTGCGTTCCTGTTCAACGTCGTGATGGTGGCCTTCACGCTCTTTTTCTTCTTCCGCGATGGCGCAAAAATCGTTGAGTATTTGAAACGCGCCTTGCCCATCGAGGCTGAGACGGCAGATGAAATCGGCGCGATGATTGCCGATGTCGTGCGCGCTTCGATCAACGGCGTCGTGGTCATCAGTTTGATCAAAGGCTTGCTGGCGGGGCTGGCGTTCTGGCTGCTGGGCGTACCCTCGCCCGCGTTGTGGGGCGCGGTGGGCGCGGTGGCTTCGTTGATCCCGGTGATCGGCATTGCGCTGGTTTGGGTACCGGCGGCGCTGTTGTTGTGGATCAAAGGCTCGGCCATCAAGGCGCTGATTCTGGCCGTTTGGGGCGTGACGGTGCTGAGCTTTATTGACAACATTCTTTATCCGTACTTGGCGCAGGGCGAGGTGCGGCTGCACACGCTGCTGGTCTTTTTCAGCGCGATGGGCGGCTTGGCGGTCTTCGGTTTTTTGGGGTTTGTGCTGGGGCCGGTCGTAACACTCTTGGCGGTGACGCTGGTCGAAGTGGCGAGCGAGTATTATTCGGGGCGGCCTGGGTGAGGATGGGAACGATGGGAGAGGTGAGGGGAACAAGGGGACGGGAAAACTGTGTAAATCGTCGCGTCTCTCAATTGCTCCCATTGCTCCCATCACAGTTATTTCGCAAACGTAAACCGCAGCCCCGTCGTCAACAGCGAATCGCTCTTTTTCAGCGCGGGCACGATGACCGGCGGATTGCTCAGGTAGCGGTTGCTGTACGTGACCTGCCACGCCAGCCAGCGATTCAGATTGGTCGAGAGCGCGGTGTCGAATTGCATGCGGTATTCGCCGCGCTGGCTCATGTTCGGGAAAAAGACGAGCCGTTCACGCAACAGGGAACGGGCCGCCAGTTTGTGCGTTAGCTCTTCGCCTAGCAACACTTCGCCACGGCTGCGCTTGAGCGGCGAGCCAGCCGCAAAATACTCCTTGGTATAAGCGCCGCCGCCGAATACATCCAGCGCGGTACGGTCATTCTTGATCGGCTTATAACCGAAGCCGCCGCCCAGCGACATACGCAAATCCAGATTCTGAAACTCATCGAATTCCAGATCGCCGGTGCCAAAGACGAAGCTGCGCGACGACAGATTCACGTCATAACGCCCGCCGCCGCGAATGGCATTGGCCACCTGCGCGAAATCTTTTTCGGTGCGCCGACGTGAACTGGCCCGCAACGAAGTCGCATAGACGGTGATTTTGTCGCGCGGCGTGGCGCGCACGGCGTTGGCCGCCAGCGTGAAGGTATTCGTCTCAGCGTTGCCACGCGCCAAGCTCAAGCCCACATCCACCGCGCCCGCCCACAGATCAAGCAGGCCGGGATTTTTCAGCCGGTCAACTTCGGCTTTCCAGGCGTTGAATTCGGCGGCGTTGCGCACCGCGGCAATCGCAGCCTTGGCGACTTTGACCTTGCCGGTCTCTTTGGTTTCGACTTCGTATTGGTCGCCGCTGGCGCTGACCTTGCCGACGACGGTTTGGTTGTCGGTGAGCGTGAGGTAAACCGGTTCGGTGCTGGCCAGCACGTCTACGGCCTCCCAGGCGATTTCAACCGTCCCCATGAATTCGGTTTTGACCGTGATTTTCTTGCCGTCTGATTTGACGATCTGGCCGCTGACGCGGTCGCCATTCTTGAGCGTCAGGGTATCGGCCTGAATGCTCAGGCACACGCCACACAGCAACAGACATAACGCTGCCAGTAAGTTCATTTTGCGAATCATTCGTGCTCCTCCGGGTTTGGGCGCAAGACGCAAGCCGGTCGCAAAAGTTGCTAACCAACGAGCGTTGAGAAATAGGCGCTGTTAAAAATTGATGAGACAGATGGGGGAGAATGGCGTTGTGGGGAACGCGGGGACTGCTGGTCTGATGTTTGCAACTTGTGTGGGGTGCCTTGAGTGGCGGGCCGCATCTTACGAATTTTCCGGCGGGCTGTCCACGTATGAATTCGCAGTGCGCCAAGCGGTTACAACGGCCTGTGACACCCGAGACATGAAATTACCGCCTGGGGCTTGAACGACAAAAATGTTATCTTATCGGCATCATTCAAACATTTTTGTAACAGGATAAACGGGAGCGGCAAGCGACTGGAAGATTTTTTCCGGCAGTCGAATTTTTATGGATGAACAAGCAATGCAGATTCGGCGGTTGACGGCCTTGCTCGATGTAAGCCAGGCCTTAGGCTCCACGCTTGATCTGCGCGAAGCGTTGGAAAAAGCGCTGGAGATTTTAGACCGTGAACTGGGGATGCGGCAGGGCGCGATTGCCCTGCTCAACGAAAAGGCCGGCGAAAGCGGCGAACTTTCGATCAAATACGCCCACGGCATGAGCGAGAAAGAGATTCAGCGCGGCAAGTACCGCCTGGACGAAGGCATCACCGGACGTGTGGTCACGACTGGCAAGCCCGTGATCGTGCCGCAAATCAGCAAAGAGCCGCTCTTTCTGAACCGCACCAAACGCACGGGCGGCGGCCAGGAAGATTCCTTCATCTGCGTCCCGATCAAAGACCGCCGCAAAACTATCGGCGCGCTTTCGATTCTCTTCCCGTACAAGCAAAATCGCAGCTATGACGATTCGGTCAAGCTGCTGACGATCATCGCTTCGATGATTGCGCAAAGCTTGCGGCTGGCCCAGATGGTCGAACAGGAAAAGGCCCAACTGACCGAAGAGAACACGCTGCTCAAACGCGAATTGCAGCAGAAATACGACTTCCGCAACATCGTCGGCACCAGCAAGGAAATGCGCGATGTTTACGAACAAGTCGCGCAGGTCGCCCATTCCAACACCACGGTTTTGATTCGCGGCGAATCGGGCACCGGCAAGGAATTAGTCGCGCACGCCATTCACTACAACAGCCCGCGTTCGGCCAAGCCCTTCGTCAAAGTGAACTGCGCGGCGCTGCCCGAAAGCCTGATCGAAGCCGAGCTTTTCGGCCACGAGAAAGGCGCGTTCACCGGCGCGATTCAACGCAAACGCGGGCGCTTTGAATTAGCCGAAGGCGGCACGCTTTTTCTGGATGAGATCGGCGACCTCTCGCCCGCGATGCAGGTCAAACTGCTGCGCGTTTTGCAAGAGCGCGAATTCGAGCGCGTCGGCGGGATGGAAACCATCAAGGTCAACGTGCGCGTGATCACCGCGACCAACGTGGATTTGGAAGCGGCGGTGCAGGACGGCAAGTTCCGTTCGGATTTGTATTACCGGCTGAATGTCTTTTCGATTTACCTGCCGCCGCTGCGCGAACGCAAGACCGACGTGCTGTTGCTGGCCGATCACTTCCTGGAAAAATACGGACGGCAGAACGGCAAGAGCATCAAGCGCATCTCGACGCCTGCGATTGACATGCTTAACAGCTACCACTGGCCCGGCAATGTGCGCGAATTGGAAAACGTCATCGAACGCGCGACGCTGGTTTCAGATGGCAACGTCATTCACGGCTATCACCTGCCGCCCACGCTGCAAACCGCCGAAGGCTCCGACACCGGCACGCGCCTGGGCTTGGATCAGGCCGTCGGCGCCTTCGAGAAAGAGATGATTCAGGACGTGCTCAAAACCGCGCGCGGCAACCGGGCGCGGGCGGCGCGCATGCTGGATACGACCGAGCGGATTTTGGGCTACAAAGTGAAAAAGTACGGAATTGATTGTAAGCGGTTCAGAGGTTAAACAAGGCCACACCTGAATCTTGTTAGGTATGCGGCAACCGGGCTTTAGCAAAGCCCAGCAGGTTACTAACTTTGGTGGTGGGTCAATGGGGAGAGCTAAGCCGCAGATCAACGCAGACCAACGCAGACCAACGCAGACCAATTCCATTGTCTATGCAGCTTGCTCTGCGTTTTTCTGCGTTCATCTGCGGCATGACCCCTCCTTTTTGAGCCACTATCCTAACTTTGTACAGCCAGAGATTGCGCCGACAGACAAAATTGTTGTATTACCGACTCTTCACGACAATTTTGCAACTCTCTACATTCTTCTCTCATCACTCGAAACATGTCTTTTGCTTGCATAATCAACGTTTACCTTGGTTATCCGCTGTCACTCAGTGCTGGCAAGCCAATTGCTACAAGATCGTCGGGAATCGGCTGGTCAGACAGCCCACACCAACTCCCACGGCATGATGCATTACCGGACGCAGCAGTTGCGGGGTCGCGTTTGACACTGCACGGCGCGCCACACATCCCAACTACATCGGAGAGACCAAACACAGTATGAGCACAACAGGAAATCAGGGTCGCCTCTGGGCGATTAACGAAGTCAGCAAACGCACCCCGCGGGTGATCGCCAACGGTGCCAAAGCGTCCGATCTGTTTGGCAGCAACACCTTCAATGCCAAAGTCATGGTCGAGAAGCTGCCCAAGGCCGTTTACAAATCGCTGCTGCAAACCGTCAAAGGCGGGCACAAGCTGGATCAATCCATCGCGCCGGCAGTCGCGCATGCGGTCAAGGAGTGGGCGATTGAAAAAGGCGCGACGCATTACACACACTGGTTCCAGCCCAACACCGGCATCACCGCCGAGAAGCACGATACCTTCTTGACCATTGATGGCGAGGGCCAAGCCATCGAACGTTTTGACGCTTCGCAGTTGATTCAGAGCGAGCCGGACGCCTCCAGCTTTCCGTCGGGCGGCTTGCGCGCGACGTTTGAAGCGCGCGGTTACACGGCTTGGGACCCCTCGACGCCGATCTTCATTATGGACAGCACGAACGGCAAGACACTTTGCATTCCGTCCGTCTTCATCTCCTATCACGGCCAAATCCTGGATAAGAAAACGCCGCTCTTGCGTTCGGACGAATACCTGAACATGAACGCGCAAAAAGTGCTGAAGCTCTTCAACAGCAAAGCCACGCGCGTCTTTTCGACGCTGGGGCCTGAGCAGGAATACTTCTTGATTGACGAGGCCTTTTACGCGCTGCGTCCCGACCTGGTCGCCACCGGCCGCACGTTGATCGGCGCGAAGCCGCCCAAAGGGCAGGAACTGGAAGATCAATACTTCGGTTCGATCAAGGCGCGCATTCTGGCGTTTATGCAGGAATTCGAGCACGAACTCTTTAAGCTGGGCATTCCGGTCAAGACGCGCCACAACGAAGTCGCGCCGTCCCAATACGAGAGCGCGCCGCTGTTTGAGTCGGTCAGCGTCGCCACCGATCACAACCAGTTGACGATGGAAATGCTGCGCCAGGTCGCCAAACGCCACAATCTGGCCTTCCTCATTCACGAGAAACCCTTTGCCGGGATCAACGGCAGCGGCAAGCACAACAACTGGTCAATGGCGACCGACAACGGTGAGAACCTGTTGGAACCGGGCGATACGCCGGAAAAGAACCTGCAATTTCTCTGCTTCCTGCTGGCCACCATGAAGGGCGTTTACAAACATCAAGGCGCCTTGCGCGCGGCCATCGCCAGTTCGGGCAATGATCACCGGCTGGGCGCGAATGAAGCGCCGCCCGCGATCATTTCGGTCTTCCTGGGCGACGCGCTGACCAAGATTCTGGACGCTATCGAAGCCGGCAAGCTAAAAGGCGCGACTTCGGAAAAACAGGTCATCGCGCTAGGCATATCCAAGCTGCCCGAAATCGCCAAGGACAACACCGACCGCAACCGTACTTCGCCGTTCGCTTTCACGGGCAACAAATTCGAGTTCCGCGCGGTGGCGTCTTCCTCCTCGACGGCCACGCCGATGGCGACGCTGAATTCGGCGGTGGGCGAGGCGTTGGCCGAGATGGCCGCGCGGCTGGAAGCTTCGTTGAAGAAGACGAAGGATTTCGACAAGGCTGTGATTGATGTCATCAAGGAATTCGTGGCCGAGACCAAGGCGATTCGTTTCGAGGGCAACAACTACGCCGACGAATGGCGCGACGAAGCAGCCAAGCGCGGGTTGCTCAATCTGGCCAAGACGCCCGAAGCCTTGCTGCAACTCAAGACCAAAGAGGTCAAAGCGCTCTTCAAAAATTCGGGCGTTTACAAACCCGACGAACTCGAATCGCGCTATCACCTCGAAATCGAGCGTTACATCAAAGACCTCGAAATCGAAGTCGCCGCCTTGCGCGAACTGGCGCTGACGGCGGTCTTGCCAGCGGCCTATACCTACCAAGCGCAGGTCGCCGGTTCTGTCGCCGCCCTCGCCGCCGTCGGTGTGGCGGAAGCAGCGCTGGCCAGCCAAAAGGCTGATGTCGCGGCCCTGGCGCAATTGATCGCCGATCTTAACGGCGCCGTGGCCGCGCTCGATCACACGGTCGAAAAAGCCGAGCACGACAACGTCGAGAAAAAAGCCGTGGCCTTTGCAAGCGCCGTTTCCGAGGCGATGCTGGCCGTGCGCGAGGTTTGCGACAAACTGGAAGGCGTCGTGGATGACGGTCTATGGCCCTTGCCCAAATACCGCGAGATGCTTTTCCTGGTGTAGTGGGAACTCACGTTTCACAGCGATTGGGTGTCAGGTGGCAGGTGCTGCTTGACACCCATTTTGCTTGGGCGAAGCAACGTCAAAAGGGAAAGTCCATGAGTGCGACAAGCGAACAACCAACTGGCCCCGGCGAACTGATGAAGTGTTTGTTGAATGAACGCCAGCGCTTTGCCAGCGAGGACGAATTCATCGCCTTCGCGCTGGCCGAAGTGCGCCGCTTCATGCTCGACCTGCGCACGCTCAACATCGAAATCGCCGTGCGCAACAGCACGGGCAAGTTGCAACAGTTTTACAGCCCTAAAGAATAGGCACTCAACCGACGCCATTTCGGCCCGGCTTCAACAAAGCCACAAATACCACAGCGACACCTGTTCAAGGCGCGCAGTACCCCGCCGCCTGTCCGCCCGATCATTTTGCGATGACGATGCGCGAGATCGAGCGCGGCTTTCAACGCCCTTGAGTTGTCAGCGGATACCGGTTGATGGACAGGGAACATCTCCGGATTGCCCGTGTGCCTGTATCAAGTTTGAGCCATTGCTACTGCGTTTGATGTACCACTCCGCTGTCGAAGGTCGCCACACCGCAATGTCCGCCTTGCCGTCACCGTCATAGTCGCCTGGTGTTGGAATATCAAAGTACGGCGAATTGCTCGTCCCCCACAATTGCAGTATGAATTGTCCATCACTGCTCTTACGGATGTACCAGATTTCATCCGCCCCGCGCCAAATCGCCAAGTCCGTCTTGCCATCGCCGTCATAATCCGCCGGAACAGGTTGGTCGTTGTATGGCGCATAGCCCGCGCCCCATTGAATGCTGATTACTGTATTCGTTGTGCTTTGTAAGATCAGCCAGTTTGGCGCCGGTGCCACCGCCAAGGGACGAAACACTGCAAGGTCTGTCTTGCCATCGCCGTCGTAATCGGCGGGCACCGGAATGTCGTCCTGCTGCCCGTGCGTCTGGATCAGGGACATGCCATCCGAACTGCGTTTGACGAACCAGGTACCACTGCGCCGGAAGACGGCGACGTCGGTCTTGCCATCGCCGTCATAATCACCCGGCGTCGGAATATCGAAGTATGGCGCATAGTTTGCACCCCACAGTTGCACTATCGGACTATTGGGCGTTGCGCTGGGCCGGATATACCAGAGCGAATCCGCGCCGCGCCAGATGGCGTGATCGGCCTTGCCATCGCCATCGTAATCACCAGGTACGATCACATCATTGTAAGGCGCATAGCCCGCGCCCCATTGCATTGTAATCGTCGCGTTATTGCCACTATTGATCACAAACCAGTTTGGCGTAGGGGCCACTACACTGGGCCTAAAAACACTCAGATCGGTTCGGCGATCACCGTCAAAATCGGCCTTGACCGCCCGTAGAGTGCCTGCATTCACCGCGTTATCAACTGTCTGCTTAATGTTCAACAACCCGAAGCCCGTCACATTATTTGGCGCGGTATTGTTGCCGTTGCATTCGGTCGTAGGCATGCTCACCGCGCCGGAACTGAGATAGTTTTGGGTCTGCGTGAGATTCCCGCGCAACACGGGCCGCGCCGACCACAGCAACGCGATGGCCCCTGCCACGTGCGCCGCCGCCATCGAAGTCCCGCTGTATTCCACATATCCGCTTCCCGCACGCGCCGAACGCACGCCCACACCCGGCGCAGCCAAGTCCGGCTTCATCCGATTGCTGCCATCTACCGTCACCGGCCCGCGACTGCTAAAGGTGGCAGGGACGATAGTGGTGGGGCTGAGCGAATTGACCGCGCCCACCGTATAGGCCGTGCTGTAAATCCCCGGCGGATCGAACACCGTTGAACACGCCGGCCCATTGCTGCCCGCCATCGTCACCACCGGGATGCCTGCATTGCGCAAATTCGACACCGCCGTTGATAACGCGCCGAACGCGCAACCTTCGCTGGGCGGGCACGTCCAGGCTGCCAACACAATGTCGGGCCGTTTGTTGATGTCACCCTGCGTCACCGGGTCACCGCCAATGGGATAAGGTTTGAGCATCCATTCCAGGCATTTAAGGTAGGAATTCGGCGTGCCGATCAGGTTGGCGTCCATCGCGCGGCAAGCCATGAATTTCGCTTCGGGCGCGACGCCGATTTGATTGCTGCCGCCGTCATAGCCCAGCGCCGTGCCGATGGTGTGCGTGCCGTGCCCGTGGTCGTCAATCGGTTCGGAGTTCGCCTTGCATGTCACGCCGCCAGTCGTATCACACCAGTTATAGTCGAAGCCTTCCACCGTGCCGCGATACCGGTTCCGCAACGCAGGATGCGTCCATTCCACGCCCGAATCCACGCTGCCAATCACAATGCCGTTGCCCTTGTAACCCAGATTCCAGACTTCGGGCGCGTGTATCACCGTGAGGCCCGGTTCGATGGCTTGCGGCGCGGCGGCGCGTTCGGCCAGTTGCGCCAACTCCTCAGCCGATGGGCGGGCAATGGCTGGATTGTGGATGGCGGGATTGCCTTCGATGCGGGCGACATCGGCGCGCGCGGCCAGCGCTTCGGCCACAGCGCGCGTGCCCGTCACCAGCACGGCGTTGACCAGATAGAACGTTTGATGTGACAAGCCATTGGCGCGCAACCACGCGAGCAGCGGCGCTTGTGTGCGTTGGGCATGCTCGCGCAAACGCGTGGCGACGGCTTTGGCGCGCGTGTCGCGGTCGAGCACGGTGGATAATTCTGACAGGTCGGCTTGATCGGCAAGCAAGACGAAAAACTCGGCAGTTTGGCTGTTGTCAGTGTTTGCCAGCACCCAGGGCGTGAGTTTGCTTTGCGCTGGGGTTATTGCTGGCGACGGGCTCGCCTTGGTGCGCCGGGCAGAAATCAACATTGCCGCCAGCAACACGCCAACCAGTACAGGCAGCGTCCAAAACAACTGGCGCGCCTTTAGGCAATGAATAATGGCGCGAAAGTGAAAGCTGGAATTGGTCTTCATTGGTTTACTCTCCGTAGTTTGGACACACTATGCCCCGGCGCAGCAGCAATGCGGGCTGTCGCGCGAGAAAATTCCGTGACAGATCACTTCTTGTTAGCTTGATTCAAGCATTGTTCCGCTGGCTTCGGAAGGTAAAAACAGTATAGCTATAAGCCCATTTTGACTATCGTCGGCTTGGTCTGAAAGCCGGTCAAAATGGGTGGTTGTCAACTGGGCCTCCCGTTTCCGTTTCCTTGTTGACAGAAACTTTGAGTTTCCCAGCTATGCAGAAAGATGGGCAAGAAAAATTTTTAACCAACCAACGTCCGATCCATATTCCCTCACGTTTTGCCGCCAAAACTCTATAAATTTTTCGTGATCATCTTTCCACTGAGGATACTTTCTCTGAAAGTGTTCCCAAAACGAGAAACGAGAGACAAGTAGCGCATGATCTTCGTGAGAAACTAAAATCCCCCATTCCCCATTAAGCGAGTAAAGCGCATTTTCTACGCTCAGAGGCAGATTTAAGTACTCATCAAATGTTAGACCTTTGCACACCCAGTGCTGCCCCGTTACAAAAGGATCGGGTTGATATTCTACCTCTGAGATCAAAAAGCTTTCCTCACCGCAAGCTAATGAGGCCTCAACTACTGCTTGAAACTGATTTTCTGCAAGATGATAACCATAAGTCGGATATAGAATTATTCGATGAGGCATATCGAGATTGCCAGAAGGTTCAAAAGGATTCCGCGAGCAAAAGGAGGCATAGAAAGCTTCCCTCATTTTTGCGATATCAGTAGCCTTTGTCAGCATATATCTCCCTTATCAAACTACGACTATGGAATGGCTATTTAGGAACAAATTTGATCTTTGCCCAGTCTCCCATACCGTGAACGTCTACTGTAGGGGGACCAGATTGTGAAGTGGCTCTGAATGTAAGAGTTCCAGGACCAGTGTAAGGTTTTGCAGTAAACACACCGGGTGCCACTTGAGTGGCGGTGTTCGCACCACGAAGTTCATCAAACAACACTTTCGCGTCTTTCACATCACCGACAATCTCAACAACCGCTTTCCCGGCTCCTGGGCGGACAAGAAAGTTCAACTTGGTTAATACTTTTGCAATCAAAGTGCCTGGTAAAGGCAAGAAAGTGACCGCCAATTGTCCTTCCTTGCTGTTCCAAAACTCCCTAAAACCACTGACGATTGGGATCATCTGCGGAGGTTCTACGGCTTGAGTACTCGGCCAAGTGCGCTGGCTATCTCGTGGGAAGTGACAATCACACTGATCCTTCTTATCTTTTCCGACTCGCGCCACAAATTCGCTACCACTCTCCCAAACCTTCCCTTTTGCATTCCAATACAGATCGCCATTTTTTTCTCCGTCACGTACCCCACGACAGTTACCGTTCGCATCGCATTCGTACCGCCCTGTTGGGTCAGTAAATGCAAGTGGGTTATTGCGAACATAAGAGTACAGATTCCAACTTTGCGGATCGGCAACATCCTGATCAGCCAAAGGAATATCAGGACTTGTAAATCGTCCTTGCACATTAGCGTAATAACGCGCCTGCGCATAATCCAGCCCGGTTTCGTTGTCTCGCTCATACGACCCAAACTTCTGCCGCACCCCATCCGCCACATACCCATTGTTCGCTAACCGATACGGCGTCTGCAATGCCACCAACTCTTCTCCGAACGGCAAATAATCGTGCCGACGCACATCCGCCAGCGTTCCCGCCAGCCCCACGATCATGCGCGGCGTCCCCAGATGATCCGTCACCAGCCAGCGCACGTCCGCGTTGTTCGTCCCCGGCGCATTCCCCGTCAACGTCACGTTGTCCAGCAACACTGTCGTCGTGCTTTCCTTCTCGTTGCGCGCCACAAAGCGCACCGTCCCGCTGCCGGTGGGCGGCACGGTGAAGGCTGGCGTCGTCAGACTGACATAACTGGCCGCCGAGACTTCGTAAACGCCCAGCGATAAGTTGTCAAAGAACACTTCGAATTGCGCCGTCGTGGGCGGCGCACTGCGCCGGTCTGCCCACCCTTGCGCCGCCTGGAAGCTGAGTTGATAACTACGCGTCGCATCGAAGCCATTGATCTTTTGTTCAATGAAAGACTCGCTACCGCCTTGCAAAAACGCAGCCTGTCCGCCTTCGGGCGCGGCGCTGTTACCCGCATTCACCGTACTGCCGTTGCCGCTGATGCCCGCAGCGCCGGTGAATGTCCACTCCGCATTGGCCGGGTTCATCTGATAATTGCCCGCGCCAACCGTGGGCGTTTCAAAACCTTTCAAAGCCGCCGTTAGAGAGGGGCGGAGTATTGATGGCGGTGAGCATTACTTCGATAATCCATCTGCTTGTGCTACCAATTCAGACTCATGTCGCATTTGCTCCCAATCAATTTCAGCAACCCATTCATTAGTTAGCTTATTGAATTGAACTACCCCTTGCACAATTAAGTTGTCTGGGTTCCCATGCTCATCTCCATCATCCATATAGAATGTAAGAGTTAGGCCATCACGTAGCTCTAGCTGATGCTTTGCTAAATCTCTTTTGGTTCCATAACAGCAGAGCACTAAACGCCCAGTATCGTCAATTTTATGAAAATCCGCGTATATTCTCTCTATATTCATAGAAATCACATTGCCTTATCATTTGTTTGGGTTAGGCCTGGTTGGCGTAAAGAGCTTGCTCGCCTCTTGAGGACTTAAATTACACACCGTGCAATGAAATGGATTTCTTGCACTTCTCATGCTCGGGAATATTGCTCCACCAGCAGCTCTTATCTCTCTTGCTGTTGTTACGCCTATTTGCCCGTTACGGACGGTTTGTGAAAGTTCCGCGACAGACACTCCAGCCTCACTTGTAACTGACACTCCGTGCAACTGGTTGGCGGCATCGACAAAAACTTTGCTACCATTGATGAAATTTTCTGGGAGATTGAGTCCTCCGCGCACTACCAACGCTTCATCAGGTATGACAGATCCCAACCCCCTAGCTAAAGCTGCCATCTCTGCTTCAAGCACCAACTCAATATCAGCTTCCATTACCGCCGCCGTTTCCTCAGCCGCGATCGGAGGTCCTCCAAACCCGTAAGTCGCCATTGTTACTGACATCTGAAAGCCTGGGTCATGGATACCTTCTTGAAAATTTCTGTATGTTTCAGAGTTATCCATCAGGAATTGACGCGCACGTGCCCCGGTAACGAGAGAGCCTGCGACTGGCACCGCAAGAGGGGCGCTCAACCCAAAGACTTTTGAAAAGAACCGGCCAACTTTCCCTAAGAATCCGCCTTTTTCTTTTGTTTCAATCACAGCTACAGTTTTACGGGGATCATAATCATCATCCTTCTTCGGGTCTTGCGCCAAATGGCCGGATGGGTCGACATATTTCAGTGGGTTGTTCCTGACGTATGTGTAGAGATTGAGTGTCTGTGGGCTAATGGCTTTTCCCTGAAAGCTATCGGGGCTTGTGAATCTTCCTTGCACATTTGAGAAGTAACGCGCCTGAAAATAATCCAGCCCTGTCTCCCCATCCCGCTCCTTCCCCGTAAACTTCTGCCGCACCCCATCCGCCAAATATCCATTGTTCGCCAGCCGATGCGGCGTCTGCAATGCCACCAACTCTTCTCCGAACGGCAAATAATCATGCCGCCGCACATCCGCCAGCGTCCCTGCCAGCCCCACATTCATGCGCGGCGTCCCCAAATGATCCGCCACCAGCCAGCGCACCTCCGCGTTGTTCGTCCCTGGCGCATTCCCCGTCAACGTCACGTTGTCCAGCAACACCGTCGTATCGCTTTCCTTCTCATTGCGCGCCACAAAGCGCACTGTCCCGCTGCCGGTCGGCACGGTGAACGCGGGCGTCGTCAGATTGACATAACTGGCCGCCGAGACTTCGTAAACGCCCAGCGATAAGTTGTCAAAGAACACTTCGAATTGCGCCGTCGTGGGCGGCGCACTGCGCCTGTCTGCCCACCCTTGCGCCGCCTGGAAGCTGAGTTGATAACTGCGCGTCGCATCGAAGCCATTGAGCTTTTGTTCAATCAAAGACTCGCCGCCACCTTGCAGGAACGCGGCCTGCCCGCCTTCGGGCGCGGCGCTGTTGCCGCTGTTCAAGGGGCTGCCATTGCCGCTGACGCCCGCCGTGCCGGTGAATGTCCACTCCGCATTGGCCGGGTTCATCTGATAATTGCCCGCGCCAACCGTGGGCGTTTCAAAGCCGCCGTTGGGCGCGGCCAGATTGATCGTACTGCCCGCGCCGCTGGCGTTCGAGCCGGTGACAATGATCTTGCGCGCGCCCGCGCTGAAACCATATTCAGTGCCGGGCGCGGCGGGCAAGGCTTCGTTCGGATATTCGGCCACCAACTCGCCGTCAAACCCGTAGGCATACAGTGTCCAGCGCGGATTCGCCGCAAAGACGTTGGGCCGGAAGCGCGTCCGGTGCCCATCGGCGTCATACACGTACTGGCCGCCCGCCGTCCCCTGGCTGGCGATGCCCGTCGCTATGAGCAAGCGATTCTCGGCGTCGTAAGTGCCGCCACCCGCACCCGTTGGGTCGTAAGTCGCATTGCCCGCCGCATCGTATTGGAAAGCATAGCCCGCGCAATTGGTGAAGCGATTATTCGTCGTGCTTGCGACACAGGGGAATTTGTTGATGCCCACCGGATTGGTTCCGCCCGGCGGTTGCCAAATCGAGGTCAGGTTTTGGTCAATCGAACGGTTGCCCCAACGGTCGTAATTGAATTTCTGCGTGTAAACGTCAACGTAGTTCGAGAAAACATACTGCCGGCCTTCGACCCGATCAATCCGGTTTAATTGGTCGTAAAAATACCGGTCGTGCTGTGCGACTTTGTAATTGCTGGCGTAGTTGTTCTCGTCAAACGGCGTCCAATGCTGCATCACGGTGACATTGCCGTTATTGTCCGTGCCTTGATCAGAAAGGTTCGGCGCTGATTGCGAACGGGCAAAGTTGGTGTAATAAAAGGTCAGCTTACCCAAATTCCAGCCATCGTTATTGACCGCCTCTTTGCCCAGCACCGTGCGCGTCAATTGCAAACGTGAGTTGTAAGCCATGTGGTGATACAACCCTGTGCCGGTCGGGTTGGTGTTCGTGGTGCCGAAGTGCTCGCGCGCCATCTGCCCGCTCGCTTCATACGTGAAGCCGTCCAGATACGTGCGCAAGTTCCCGTCACCCAATGTCCCCGTGAACAGGCTGGGCCGCCCCGCATTGTCGTAAGCGTAATTGACCGTGCGCCCGGATGGATAGGTCTGCGCGGTCACCGCACCCGCCAGATTGTAGGCGCGCGACATCGTGTAGGCGGGCCGCCAATTATTGCTGATCTTGAAGCGCTGCTCTTTGGTCAGCGGGCGGCCCAGCGCATCGTAGCCGGTGACGGCCATGTATTCGACGTCTTCGCCGGTGGTTTCGGTGCCGTTGGCATAGCTCTTCCACAACCGCCCGATGCCGTACTTGCCCGCCGCTTGGTTGTCATAAATGCGCGTGATGTCCGGCGTGATTGCGGTGTTGGAGTAATCCACCGTCGTATTCCGATTGAGCGCGTCGTAGCCGTAAATCAGTTCGATGTTACGCGCATCTTTCTTGCTAACCAGGTTGCCGTTTGCGTCATAGGCATAGGCCATTGACCAGACGTTATTGGTTTCGGCCCCCGTCGTGACTGAAATTTCGGGCGTCGAAAAGCTGATGGCCGATTGCTCAGGGTTGCGCGCCCGTAACAAGCGCGACAGCGAATCGTAAGCAAACCAGCGGCGCTGGCTGCCCTGCGCAACTTGAATCAGATTATTGAGCGTGTCGTAACTGTAACTGGTCGGGTATCCCTGCGTGACCGTAGGCTGGTTGGGGAAGGTCACAGGCATGGTTTCAGCATCTGACGCTTTGATCTCCCACACTTTCGCCAACCGCCCCAGCCCATCGGTTTCGCTCAAGCGTTTCGCCCCAGCCTGATCTATCACGAGAACTCGATTGCCGTCATAAGCGGTGTCTACGTGCGCGCCATCCGGCGTTGTGACTGAAACGACCCGTCCGGCGATGTCATAAGTGGTCGTCGTATAAACCGGCGTCTCGCCAGTACGGTACGGATTGCTCACCTGCTTCGCCCTGCCCAGGCCGTCATAAAGCGTTTGGCTGTGAATCGTGAAATTGGCACCGTCTTCAGCCCGGCTGGACAGTATCGGTCTGCCGAACCCATCAAAGGTGGTTTTAGACGCCAGCCAGCGTGTGGCATCGAGTTTTTGACTCACCGTGGCCGTATTGCTGGTGGCGGTCGGGTAACTGAATTGTGTAACAGTCTCTTCCGGCGA
>JACPYM010000076.1 GCA_016196035.1 Acidobacteriota bacterium
GGCGCGGGGGGTTGCGGATTGGAAGTCGGTTTCGCTTCCGCTACTGCTGTGGCTGTGGGGTTGATTTCAGCGGGCGTTGAGTTGGACTGCCGCGCCATGTCTGTTTCAGTCAGACGTCGCTGCCACCACCAGCCACCCAGGCCGCCCAGCAACAGTAACATGCCGAAAGCGAAGGCTGGCGCTCCCAGGCGCTCAAACACCAGCTTCGGCCAAAGCATGCGAAAATGTTTCCACCAGGCGACGGGCCTAGCCGGGCGGCTGGCTGGCAATTCGTTGGCCAACGCGTGTTGAAGCGCGGTCAGTTCCTGCATTTCCTGCGCACAAAACTCACAGACGGCCAAGTGATTGTCGGCGATTTCGCGCTCAACGCTTTCCAGGTTGTTCGCCACATATCCGGCCAGCCGCTCGTAATCCAAGTGCGCGGGCTGCCATTCATGCGTGTCTGGCGCATTCGTGTTTAACTCATTCGTGCCCGGCAATGACAGTGCTTGGTTATGCAACTTGGTCACCGCTTCCTGGCAGGCCGCGCACTCCGCCAAATGTGCAAACAACTGCGCTAGCGGGCGAGGCGCGTTGCCTAGCGCCAGCTTGCGCGAAATTAGATAGACTTGCTCTTGTGGTGATAAATGCGCGGACATCTAATTTTGTTGGCGACCGTTACTGTCCTGTTTACTGTGCGTCTTTTGGCAACGAATGAAGATGGGCAGGACGGCACGATATTGTGCGCCCGCGTTTTTACTCGGTTTCAGAACTTCAAATCGTTGAACTTGCGCCACAAGCGTTCGCGCGCGGAACGCCGCAAATTAATCACTTGCTGCCGCGTCAGCCCCAGCCGTGTGGCAATCGTCAAATCATCCAGCGGCAGGTGCGGCCACAAGGCCGCCAATTCCGCTTCCTCCAAGGCCAACGCGGCGGCCAGTTCCGCGAAGGTGGCCACCCCGGTGAACACCAGCAGGTCAGTCGCACTGCCGCCGCCCTCGTCACGCAGGTTGAGTAACAGCGCGGCACAATGACGCGGCGACATCTGGCGAATTTCCGCCCACAGCCGCTGCAAATAATGGCGCTGGGTCAGCGTCTCGGCCAGCGTCACAGCCAGGTCGGGGCTGGCCTCGGCCAACTCTTGCATCCAAGCCGCAGAGTCGCGCTCGGCCTCTCTGTTTGGCAGACCATTGAGCGGCGTTTGGTCTTTAACGCCGCAAAGAATCGCCATCACGCTGACCAATTCATCCAATTCAATTGGCTGACCAATGTGCGAGAGGACGGTTTGCGTAATGTTGCTCAGACCGGCGGCATCGCGCGTTAAGGTCAATTGCTGAGTTGCCGCAAACGCCTGTGGATCATCCAGGAGCGCGGCCAATTTGGATTGACTGCGGGTAGCCGCAGGCACTTTTTGGGCTTGCCAGGGAGCCAAACCAGCCAGCCACTGCCCGCGCGCACTTTGCCAAAGGGCAAATTCGGGCTTTTGGCTGAGCAAAAACCGCAGTTTGTTTTTCAGGCTATAGCGTTTGGGGTACTTGCGCCGCAGGTATTCATAACAAGCGCGGTAGGCCGTGACCGCGACATAACTGCGTAAATTCCGAATCCCCTTTTTGGCTGGAGCAGCGCGCATTTCGCCCAGCCGCGTCAAGAGATGGACACGTATTTCGCTGCAAACATCTTCGCTCTCATTCGCCTGTGTGGAAGACGAAACCCGCCCCAACGCGTCGAAAAAAACGCGGAACTGATAGCCGACAATCTCGCGAATCAGCGGCTCTACCTGTTCGTGCAACAGCCGCTCAAGAATGGCCGTTGCTTGTGGTTCGCTCGCGGCCTCGAGCCACTGCCGAAGTTCACTGTCAATGACCTGCGCATTCTCCGTCATCTGCGCATGCTCCAAACTCGCGCCTGTTTTTCCTCCCATCAAACTCTTCGCCTTATCACGCCTCTCTACTGCTGTTGCCTCCCGCCGTTGGAAAGCGCCGTATGCTCGCCTCACGCTTGCGAAACACCTCCAAGATAATCCAAGTGTGTGGATTGCGGGGGAAGAATATTTTTTCAGGTCGCGCCAATATCCGCGGCCGTTGCGCTCATCCTGCTGCCAGTCACGTATTTTTTCCAAGCAGCAATATCAAGCAACTCCACGCATCTTTATAGCTCGGATTACGCGCTCCCCACCAGCGCTCGCGGCTGAGTGTAGCCCCCATCACCACCACAACCATGCCGCCAGACCCAGTTTGCGGCGCACCCGCGCGAACGTGAGGATGCTTATCCGCATTCCCCACCTTGCGCCTGCGCGCTGCGCCGCAATAGAACGCTGTCGCGCAACCAGCCGGAGGATCACTCCTGTCAGGGACAGCGCATCCGCAGCAGGGCACCGTTCCCCGCGCCCGCTGCCGGTTTAGTTCAATGGCTCTTGCTGGCCAGCGATTAGCCAATCTGGAACAGCCAACCTGGAACAGCCAACCCATTTTTGCCCCCTGCAAACAAAACGGACAGGAGTGGAACGAATGCCGGGCCTGGGCAAGCGAAGCGGCCCCACACATTCGTCCAATCCTGTCCGTGATTTGTTCTGCGCAATAGGTTGGCTTTGGCGCGCCGGAGCTACAGCTTGGTTACATCTTCAACAAGCTGAGATTGCCGGAAATCGAAGACATCTTGACGTGCCGTGAACCGTTGCCAAGGCGTCCCCGCGCGCTGCGGCCCGGGCCATATTCTTTCTTTTCGATCTGAATCGGGAAGTCGCTACGCAAATCGCCGCTCAGGGCCGACATCTCGACATCCGCATCCAGATTACCCGGCACGCGCACGGTCACATTGCCACTGACCGAACCGAAATCCATATTGCCCGCGCTTTCCAGCCGCACAATTTCGACCTGCACGTTGCCGCTGGTAGATTTGGCGTTGACCGTGCCGGCGACTTCGCCGACTTCGACATTGCCGCTGACTGAATTGGCGGTGACATTGCCCACCGCGCCTTTGATGACGACGCTGCCGCTGACTGATTTGGCGCGCAGTTCGCCCGTGACATTCGAGACTTCGACATCGCCGCTGACGCTGCTGAAACTGTCGAACCGATAGTTGATGCGGCGCGGCACCTTCACTTCAAAGTTCACGCTGACGTGGCAATTGCAACGTTCGGGATAACGGTCACGCACTTCGACGCGGTTGCTGGTGCTGTTGTCCTCGATGGTGACGAGGTCACGGTCGCGGCCTTTTTTGGTGGCGGTGACGACGATCACTTCACCGTCATAGCCCAGCACCGTGACGTTGCCGGAAACCGCGCGGATATTGACCACGCCTTCCGGCCCGAGTTGATAGGTCTGTTGAAAGTCCTGCGCGCTGGCGGCCAGTGTGAGTGCGGCGAGCCAGAAGGCGGCGAGCGCAACGAAACGCAAAGGGGTAAATTTCATAAACAAATTCCTTTCCATCCTGGTTAAAGCCAGGGTCAAAGTCTTGGTCAAAGTTGATCGTGTTTGCTGCTTGCGTCGGGTAAGTGTGTGACGGGCAGGAAAGGTTTCAAGGGCAGGCTGAAAATTACTGACGCGGCTAGAAAGCACTCAACGTGTGCGGGTAAGGTCACAGCAGCGGTGACGGGCGTTGCAGGGCGTTGGGTTTCAACTCAGGCGCAAGAGGCATCCCTTATCCAGCCCAGCATAACTGTCCTCCAAGCGTAGCCACGCGTGACAGCTACACCGGGCCAGAAAGGGCACGGCTTAAGTAGGCAGGGCGAACCCGCGAAGCTCGCAACGACCACAGCCAAGATGCATTGCCACGCGGTTTCCCCAATGCACTGACTGTTATTCCCAAAGCCGCACCCACCCAAAAAATTTGCCAGGATTTTTAACGTTGCATGAAGTGGAACCGGTTGCGGCAAAAAAATGTGGTGGGGCTCACCCCACATTGAGCCCCACCCTCTGCCGAAGCGGGCCAAATCCCCAGTGAACCCGCTCCAGTGCAGAGACAATTAAAACTATTGCCACCGCAGGTTAAACGCCAGCGTCAACGCTGTTCCCATCCATCACCCTGGCCTTCTTCCCACAGTGAAACAATCGTGTTGACAGGTATAAGGTACGGGCTGATGCGTTCAGCGTCTATACGTAGACTTACCTGATTTCAACCCGTTTACGCCCGTTCAAAGAACGGCGGCTGACTGTGAATGAAATCTTGTTGTAAATATTTCGGTGCTGGTAAAAGGAGGCTGCGCGGCGTCTTTTCAGCAGGCAAGGATGCCTGCGCTCCCAGGGGGCAGCCCCGAATTTTTTACAGGGAGAATAAAATTGACGGCCAGGCAGACTGGCCCGCCGGTTTCGCAGCCAAACAAGGCTGACGAACAGCGCTGTCCGGCGTAACAACGAGCGGAAACCGAGGGGCCAGTCAAGGAGCCTGAACCGTCTGGGGGAGTAAGCCAAAAATGCGGCCTTAAAACAGGGCGCGTTTCTCTTTCCGCGCCTCGGCAGGCAACAGGCTGGTTAAACGCTCCCGCCTGCCAAAGAGAAACGCGCCCTGTTTTAAGGCCGGACAAAAGTTCAATGTCCACTGCGTTGGCGCACGCGTTCAATGGCTGGCCAAAGTTCGGCGAACATATTCGCCTTGTCCACAAACTCATCCGCGCCCGCCGCCAAGGTCACGCCGCGAAAAGCGCTGGCTTCGAGCAAGGTCAAGGCAATGATGTTGGTTTGGGGTAACAGGGCGCGCAATTGCGGAATCAACCGCAAGCCATCCAGGTCGCGCATATGCAAATCCACCAGGATCACATCCGGCTGCAAAGTTTCGGCTTGCGCCAAACCATCCAAACCGCCCACAGCCGTCCCCGCCACCACCAAGCCCGGCAATGTTCTTAAAAATTTGTCCGCCACGCGGCGAAAGGTTGGATTGTCGTCTACCAATAACACCGAGACGCTCGCTTTAGCCATAAACCACCGCCTGAATAGGTTGGCACAAATGCCAAGGGGAGTTCACCGTTTGGCGAACTCCCCTCAGACTTGGGTTACAAGAGCGCTCCCCAACGCTCTTCTCCCGTTGAACAGCAGTGCCGGTCGTCCCCTACCTGCACTCCTGCTGAAGCCGTTCAGCAAAGCAGTCGGCAAAGTCGGCTTCAACTCTGCGCGTCTGTTTGTTTGGTGTTCGCACTGCCAAACACGGCGCATCATAGGGATTCAGCACAAGCTTGCCTATACGTAGAAATACTGGTTTTCTTGCGAAAATGGCGTGGGCTGCGCGTTTACTGTTTAACCGCCGCCCAGGCTGTTGCTTGCAGCAGTTCAATCTCGGCGGGCGTCAAGCCTTTCAATTCGCTGGCAATGCCCACGGGCGCTTGACTGAACAGTATGGCGAAGAAAACGCAGGCGGCGAGATATGAACCCGCCAGTGTGGGATGGCTTTGATCTTTGTCGTGCAAGACAGGTTGCGCCTGGTCGCGGAGGAAGCTTTGCCATGCCGTGCCAACCGGGATGATGGTGGCTCTCAGTTCCTCACCAATGGTTGTGTAAGCAGCAGTGATTGCCGCTTGCATCCCCGGCGCGTTCTGCCGCGCCCACGTTAAATACAGCGCGGTTTTAGCGCCGGAGTCTTTGATCACTTGATCAAAGAGCCGGATGTTCTCGTGCATACGGCTCGGATTTTTGACGGGCAAGGTGCTTTGCTCCTGCAAGACGACGTAATCGTAACGCGCTTGCTGAATTTCGTTTTGCGCCGCGCCCTTGTTCCAATGCATGCGCAACGAAGCGCCGCCTGCCTGAATCAACCGGTGTTCAAACTGCTGGCCGCGCGCGGCGGCCAACTGTGCAATCAACCCAGGCACATCATTGCGCCCCGTAAAGCTGTTGCCGATAAATAAAGCCTTGACCGGTTTCGTCTGTGAATGTTTCGCCATCGTCTTTTCCATGCGCGGCGCGAACCAACGGCGGCGCGTATAAAAACCACGCACCGCCGTGCGCTGTCGTTGATTACTGCTTCGCTTCGAGCCGCGCGCGCAACTGCGCCTCTTGCTCACGAAGTTCGGGCGTGAATTCATCGCCAAAATCCGCCGCATCAAAAATCTGGCGAATCTCGACTTCGCCATCTTCGTTGTCCGGGTTGGGAATGCGTTTGGCCCATTCAATCGCTTCGTCCAGCGACTTCGTCTGCCAAATCCAGAATCCGCAGATCAGCTCCCGCGTCTCGATGAAAGGGCCATCCGTCACGAGATATTTTCCGCTCGCGCATTTCACCCGCGCGCCTTTCGAGCTTGGATGCAAACCTTCGCCCGCCAGCATCACGCCCGCCTTCACCAACGCTTCGTTAAACTGGCCCATCTCGGTGAGCAGTTGCTGACTCGGCATCACGCCCGCCTCGGTTTTTTCATTCGCTTTGATCAAAACTACAAATTTCATCGTGTTCTCCTTCTGCTTTTTTTAGTTGGAACGAGACCGCCAAGCAAAACGCCTTTGGCTTTCCCTCGTTCTGCCAGTGTGTCGAATGGCGTAGCGAGAATTCGACAGACCGGCTGATTATTTTTTTGGGAACGCACTTATTTTGCAGCGCGCACATTCAAGATCACGCGCCGGTAAGAAGTCAGCGCAGGCGCGCCGTTATCTGTGACCGTTAGGATGATATGCGCGACGCCCGTCGGGCACGACCGGTTCATCGGCAACCACATTGGCCGGCACGTGGTGGTCGCCGTCACTGTGGCCTTGGCCGTATTACCTTGCGCAATGGTCACGCCCGCCAGAGCAGTCACACGTGACACAAAGCCTGCCTCTTCGTAATGGAACCATTGGTAGCCGAGTTTGTTGCCATCCGGGTCACGCGTGGCGCTGGCATCCAGCGTAATGGGCTGGCCGACAGTCGCGTCAATCGTGAGGGGCGCAGTGCCATCATTGCCATTCACAACGACGGCCGGGTTATGGTTAGCTGCGGCAAACGGTTTGATCGTCCAATCCATCCGCGCCGTAAAGTCGTGCTGAAACGCTTTGCGCCAACGCCAGATCGTCGCTTGATCTGAGATATAAGTCTTGCCGTCAATGCCCACGACGCTATCCGCCGAACTGACACGCCCGAACATGTCGCCGCCCTGTGTCCAGATCGGATGCGTCTCGCCGTAAGGTTGCCGCCAGACATAACGCCCGCCCCATCCGCCCCAACTCGGATTGCGATAGCTGTTGAGGCCATTGTTCGTCAGGCCGAGAAACGCCGGTGTATCGCCTTCCATAATGAAAGCATATTTCGGATACCACTTGCCCAAAGGCCCCTTGCCGCGAATGTTGGCATCAAGCCATTCGTTGGTGACGACGTTAGTGTCCGCGCCCGCGCCGTTGCGGTAATACTCATCGCCGCTGATGCCCGTCCACGTCGCATAAAGATATTCGCCGCTATCGGGGCTGCTCGGTTTAACGATGTAATGCAGGCTGGGAAATTCACGTCGAATCCACGGCCCAGCGTCATCTTGATCGGAGATCGAATAAACCCTGAGCTTGGCGACGAACTTGTCTACATCAGCCGCCGTTCGCGTCGCGCGCACGTGCTGCAACGCCTGCGCCAGCGTATTCGCCCCGCCCCACACCGTGACCCACAACGGGCGCGCATCAGCTTTGTCCGCCACGCGAATGATCGCCTCAGCGCCCGGCGTCATTTTGTCCGCGCCCGCTGCGGCCATGCCATACGCCGTTTGCCCGGCTGAAACCAACGCATCGAGTTGCGCCGCCTCCGGCCAGCCCGGCGCGTGTTTGAGCAGGTTGGCGCGCACTTCGCCGTAGGCCACGATGATCTGGCGCATCGTCTCGGGCTGGACTTTGGTTTTCTGCCACGTCGAAGTCGTCGCGATCAACGCTTCCAAATCCATCTCGTTGGAATAAAGCAGCAAGCGCACGAACGACATTTGATCGTCCGGTTCGTTGCCCATATCGCTGAGCACGATGACGCGCGGTTTGCCGGTGAAATCGTCTACGTGATCGGGCGGCAATGCTTGCGCGGCAACGCGTTCGGCACTGATGAACCCAAAACCCAGGGTGAGCGCCAGGAGCAGTTGGCGCATCTTTCTGTTCATAAAGTTTCTCCCGAAGTTGGTCACAATTGCTGATGGATTCCAACGCTCAGCCAGCAAAACGCTGGGCTGAGCGGGCGCGCGCTTTGGCCGCTTCCTCTGCGCGATTTCTGGGCGGCGTGTTCGTTTCCAGCGAATGTAAGAGCTTGCTCGCCACTACGGCAACTTCGTCAACCGCCGCGGCGAAGGCGGCTTCGTTGGCTTTCGAAGGTTTGGTAAAGCCGCTCAGTTTGCGCACAAATTGCAACGAAGCCGCGCGGATTTCCTCATCGGTAACTGGCGGCTCGAAATTAAAAAGCGTTTTGATGTTTCTACACATAAGCGTTACTGCGGTTTGTTACTTCGACACGGTTTTGATTGTGATGCGGGCGACAGTCGCAATCTTATACCTAAAGGCGCGCCATGCCGCTTGTTTCATCTGCCCGGCGTCGCCCGTGGTAAGAAAAACATCCGCGCCACTCTTTGGCAATTGCCAGCCTTTAAGTTGATCCACCAACGCGCTGGCGGGATTGATAAAGACGGTCTTTGCCGACACGAATTCGCGCAACACCGGCGTGATCGCGGGGTAATGCGTGCAAGCCAGCAACAGGTGCGAGCAGTTTCTGATGGGAGCCAGGATACGGCGGCATTGCGCGCGCAATTCAGCCGAAGACACAGCGCCGCTTTCGATCAGCCCGGACAGTGGTTGTGCGATGCGTTGAGTCACTTCAATGCCCTGCGCTGCAAATGCTGTTCGATACACGCCGGACAACACCGTGCGCCTGCCACCGATCAACGCGAGCCGTGCGGGTTGCAGTCGCGCAGTCATTCGCACTGCGCTTTCGATCACGCCCTCTATCGGGAAATCGGTGACCTTCAGCAAAGGAAGCGCCGTGCTCGCCGCGTTGCAACCGATGACCAGATGCGTCGCGCCTTGCGTTTGTAAAAACGCGCTGACGCTGTGCAACCGTTCGACTAATGCGCCGCGCGACATCTTGCCGTAAGGCGTGACGCCCGTGTCGGACAGGTACAGCACTGGGACGTCGCCGAGTCGCGCTTTGATCTGTTGCAGCACGCTAATGCCGCCGATGCCCCAATCCAGCATCGCCAAACGAGGTTTGTTCTGCATAGCGCTTTTACGGGTAAGTCAGTTTGACCTCGACGCCGCGTTCGACCGGGCCGGAGTCAAAGGCCACGATGCGCGCATTCCAACCGAGGTTGAGAATTTCCATGCGCTGCCCGGGAAAGCGGCTTTCGAGATACCATTTCATCTCGTGCTCGGAACGAATCGGGTTGTATTCCAGCATCTTCTTCCACGCCGGGTGCGTCACCAGTTTTTGCAGGTTCGCCTTGAAAGTCGCATTGCTTTGCTGCCTGAGCAGCGTGCGCAATTTGTCAGCCAGGAAGTGCGGATATTCCGACAGCTTCACCGGCACCGTCACCATATCCACGATCAGCAATTTGCCGCCGGGTTTCACCACCCGTTTGATTTCACCCAGCAGCGGGTCCCAATCCAGATAACGAAACGACATCAACGAAATCACCACATCGAAACTGTCGTCCGCAAACGGCAAGGCTGGCGTGTTGATCGTGGTAAAGCTGAGATTCTTGTGCGCTGCCGCTCTGGCCTGGGCGCGCTCGATCATCCCGGCGGATTCGTCTACGCCCACGCCCTGCTTGATCCTGCCGCTCAACGCCGACAATAGCGCGCCGTTACCGCAACCGATGTCGAGCACTGTCAAATCATTCGCGGACAGCAAATGCCGATTCAGCCATTGCCATTCATCCTGCCGCACCTTGATGTCCGCAAACGCCGCGTCATACAACACCGCCACTTGGTTATAAGTCGGATCGCCCGCAGGCGCTTCAGGCGCAAAGCGCTTCAACTCTTCGGCGGGCATCAACCCGGCGAACTTCAGCACCGAGGCGCCCAAGCCATGCGACTTGCGGCCCTTGCAGCCAATCGTATACAGCGTGTCTGTCGTCGTGTCCGCCCCGGCGTATTGATAGCGCGTCTTGCTGCGCGAAAAGGTTGTGTACCAAAAGAACCCGAACGCCTGCACCTTGAACGTGCGCGCAAAAAACGGCGCAAACCAACGCGCCGAACGGCAGCAATGAAAATGCGCCGCAGCCCCATCGGCAAAGGGGAGTTCCAGCGTCTCCCATTCGTATGGGCTGAACTGTTCGGGAAACGCCACCGTCCCAAACATCGGCCCGTACATCCCGGAATGCCCAACGAAATGAAACTCCCGGATGCACTGACCCGCCGCTTTGATTTCAGCAAACTGCCGCAACACGTCGCGCTTGCTTTCGACCGCACAACAGCGGATTTCGCCCGCGAAGCCACTCATCCGTTTCTCGCGCGCCAGTGTCCTGGCGACGATAGGAAACTGCTGCCCGCCTTTGCGGTACAGCGTGGTGTAGATAATGAGGATGACTTGATTCGTTGACATGGCTGCGATTGTGTAGCCTAGAGCGGTTTGCAGTTACGTTTACGGGAGTCAGTTGACATATTGGGGCAGTACCGCGCGCGTGAACAAGCGGCGCGTCAAGCTTGCCCCCTTAGCTGAATTGCCAAAGCACCGCTTGCTCACGCGCGCGGTACTGCCCCGCTGCGCGGGTTTCCCGTACACCGTAGTGAAAACCGATCTAAGCTCGCAAATGTCCTTTGAGAAAGCGCCCTGTGTGCGACCGCTTGCACGCCGCCACCTCTTCCGGCGTCCCCGTCACCACCACTGCGCCGCCCGCGTGTCCGCCTTCCGGCCCCAGATCAATTACGTGGTCAGCGGTCTTGATCACATCCAGGTGATGTTCAATCAACAGCACCGAATGCCCGGCGTTGACCAACCGATTCAACGATTCGAGCAGCTTTTCAATATCAGCCAAGTGCAAGCCCGTCGTCGGTTCATCCAGAATATACAGCGTATGTTTCGCGCGTTGCAGTTTGCTCAGTTCCGTCGCGATTTTGATGCGTTGGGCCTCGCCGCCTGAGAGCGTCGTCGCTGATTGCCCCAGCGTGAGATAGCCCAAGCCTAAATCATTCAGCACTTCGACTTTTTTGCCGATGGTGGGTTCGCTGGCAAAGAAAGTCACGCCTTCTTCGACGGACATATTCAGCACGTCGTCAATCGTCTTGCCGCGCAGCGTGACTTCGAGCGTCTCGGCGTTGAAGCGCGCGCCTTTGCACGCGCCGCACGTGACTTCGACATCGGGCATGAAATAAAGCTGCGTGGTGATGGAGCCTTCGCCCTGGCACTCTTCGCAACGCCCGCCTTTGACGTTGAAGCTAAACCGCCCCGGCTTGTATTCACGTTCGACGGCGAGCGGCGCGCGCGTGAACAGGTCACGAATCGTGTCGTAAAAACCGATGTACGTCGCCGGGTTCGAGCGGCTGCTGCGGCCAATCGGCGATTGGTCAATGTTGACGACTTTGTGGACGTGTTCGAGGCCTTCTACGCCAGCGTGCGCGCCGGGCAACGTGCGCGTGTCTTCGAGGTTTTTCCAAAGGGCTTTGAACAGGATTTCGTTGATGAGCGTGCTCTTGCCCGAACCCGACGCGCCCGTGACGGCGATGAGTTGGCCGAGCGGGATGGTTACGTCAATGCTTTTCAGATTGTTTTCGCGCGCGCCGCGAATCGTGAGCGTCTTACCGTTGCCTTTGCGCCGCTCGGTGGGTGTCTCAATGCTACGACGCCCCGAAAGAAATTGCCCTGTCGGCGAAGCCTTGCAGGCGAGCACATCTTTGAGCGTGCCTTGCGCGACGACTTCGCCGCCGTGAATGCCCGCGCCGATGCCCATCTCGATGACGTGATCGGCGGCGCGAATGGTGTCTTCGTCGTGTTCGACGACGATGACCGTGTTGCCGATGTCGCGCAGCCGTTCGAGCGTGGCGATCATCTTCACGTTGTCTTTCGGATGCAGCCCGATGCTCGGTTCATCCAGCACATAAAGCATCCCCATCAGCCCCGAACCGATTTGCGTAGACAAGCGAATGCGCTGCGATTCGCCACCCGACAGCGTGCCCGAACGCCGGTTGAAGTTCAGATAATCCAGCCCGATGCCCAGCAGCAATTCGACGCGCCCGCGAATTTCATTGAGCACTTGACGGCCGGCGTCCGCGCCGCGTCCGGCGGGTTTGAGCGTGCCGAGGAAGGCGTGCAATTCGTCGAAATTCATCTGGCCGAATTCGTACAGGCTCTTGTCCGCGATGGTGAACAGCAGCCGCGTGGCGCGAAGGCGCGCGCCGTTGCAGTCGGGGCAGGTGTGTTCGACCATCACTTTGTCGAGCCAGGCCTCCATGCCAGAACTCGCTTCGCCGCGCTGGCGGTAACGGCGGTAATGACGTTCGATGCGACGTGCGATGCCGTGAAAGCCTATCTCCCGGCCTTCCCAATCGGCGCGTTTGTCTTTCTCTTTCGCATCGGGCGGCGTCATTACTTTGAACTTCGTCTCGACGCCGTAAAGGATCGCGTTGTGCGCCTTGTCCGGCAACGCCGCCCACGGCGTATCAAGCGAAAACTTCAACGCCTGTGACAAGCTGTAGATCAATCGTCCGTCCCAGGTGTCCGGCTTGTAATTGAACGCTTCGCGCACAAAGCAGCCGCCGCGAATCGAACGGCGCGGATCAGGAATCAGCAATTCCGGGTGCGTCAGTTTGTAAACCCCCAGCCCGCCGCACGTCCGGCACGCGCTTTCGGGGTTATTGAACATGAAATAGTCCGGCTGGATGTCGCCGTAAACGAAATGATGTTTGGCGCTGGTCGTCGCGCGATAAAACTTTTCGGCTTCGGCCTTGCTTGCGCCTTTCAGGATATGAACCTGCATCAGCCCATCGCCTACCAGCAACGTAGCCGCGATGCCCGCCTTGAGGGCTTTTTCGTGTTTGCGGTTGACGACGAAACGATCCACCACGGCCTCCATCTCTTTGACCGCCGCTTCGTCAAGTTCGATTTGTTCGGAGATATCGAGGGGCTGGCCATCCACGATCAACCGGCGGCAGCCTTTCTTGCGCAACTCAGTGAAGACGAAATCCAGTTCTTCGCCATAAACCTTAAACACCGGCGCGCGCAATTCGATCTCGGCGCCTGCGGGCAAGGAAAGAATGGCTTCGAGAATCTGGTTGGCCGAACGGCTCGGCGTCGGCTCGCCCGTGCGTGGGCAATGCGGTTCGGCAATCGTGGCAAAGAGCAAATTCAAATAGCTCGCAATATCGGTCATCGTACCGACGGTTGAACGCGGATTGTTGGCGAGCGTTTTCTGTTCAATCGAAATGACGGGCGAGAGGCCGAAGATGAAATCTACGTCAGGCTTGGAAACTTGGGCGATGAACCGTTTGGCGAAGCTCGACAGCGATTCCATATAGCGCCGCTGCCCTTCGGCATAAATCGTATCGAAAGCCAACGAGGACTTACCAGAGCCGCTTAAGCCGGTCACGACGATCAACTGATCACGCGGGATTTCGAGCGTGATGTTCTTGAGGTTGTGGACGCGCGCGCCTTGTATAGCAATGGTGGTGCGGGCGGTGCCACGCGGGGTGCTGTTGCTTGAGTTGGTTTGTTGCTTTTTCATTGCCATTCCACTTGTGACGCGCCGATCAGGTGCGCCAGTCGCGCCAATGCTGCGTCCAATTTCTTCCGGCGTGCTTTGGTTACTTTGAGCTGCGGTTCCCAAAACACCTGACGCACAGCCAGGGTGTCGTGTTCACGCTGAAATTTGGAATCAATACGCCCAACCAATTGCGCGCCTTCGAGCAGCGGCAACACGTAATAACCATATTGACGTTTCGGTGCGGGCACAAAAGCTTCAAAGCGGTAATCAAAGCCGAACAACCTTGTCACACGGGCGCGATCACGCATGACAGGGTCAAACGGCGAGAGCAAGCGCATGCGGTCGGGGGCGTCGGGTAAGTTGCGCAACCGCGCCTGCCAGTCGTGCAGCGCAAAGGCGGCGCGCGGTGGTTCGCCATGGCCGGATTCGATCAGCACCGCCACGATCTCGCCAGATTTTGCCGCTTGGGTGCACCATTGCCGTGCTTGGACAAGCGGGATGGCGTGCCAGAACTCGGCGATTTCTTTGGGTGTGGCGATTACCAATCGCTCGAACGACGTGCGGCAGGCCCATTCGAGATGCTCGGCTTCGGTTGGCGCGCCGAGCATGGTAACGGCGGGCAAGACGCGCTCGGTCAGGTCATAAACCTTCTGAAACTTGTCCCGCCGCGTCACCAGCAATTCGCCAGTAAACCAGAGATATTCGAGCGCCGTTTTTTGCGGTTTCCAGTCCCACCAGCCAGCGGCTTTTCCTTGGCGGTCATGCTCGAAATCCTGCGAACGCAACGGCCCTTCGCGCGCAATACGCTCGCGCACGTGCGCCAAGGTTCGTTCCGGTTGCTCACCCATGCGCGGCCCCCACCAGCGGTTTCGCAGCCGCGTTTCATAACGGGCAAAGCGCGGCTTCCAATGCACAAACCACGCCGTTGGAATCGCCGCTGCATCGTGCGTCCAATGCTCAAACAGATGCCGGTCTTGTTCGAGCAAGCGTGTGAAGTGTTCGTGCCGGTAGCCGTCCAACCGGCTGCCGAGCGTCAGATGATGCGCGCGCTCAATATAGTTAATCGAATCGAGTTGCACGAAGCCTATTTGCTCGATCAGTTTGGCGAGCGTCGTGTGCGTCGCTTTGCGTGCGGGATCGGCGAGCAAGCCCTGCGCGCCGAGAAACAAACGGCGCGCGGCTTCGGTGGAGATTAGTGGAGGCTTCATCTTTAACTCGCTCCGTGTTGTTGCAGCAAAGCTGCAATCTCGGCGTGCCCCTTCTTCCGCGCCCAAGCCAGCGGCATCGCCCACGTCGCACCCGCTTTGTTCACATCCGCGCCACGTTCCAACAAAAGGGTGACCATCTCTTGCTGGCCCCAGTGTGCGGCATAGCCCAGTGGTGTGGATCGGTTCTCCTCATCAATCGGATTAATGTCCGCGCCGTAGTCGAGCAGTAAGCCGGCCTTGCGAACTTCTCCCTTAAACGCCAAATCGTGCAGCAACGTGACGTGCCGCCAGTTCATGTGATTAGGATTCATGCCGTGTTCCAGCAGAAAGACCGCACTCTCGTATTTCTTGAAATAGTACTCCTTCGCCCATTTGGAGATGTCGGGAACGCGCGCGCCGTAGCGCATCAACAATTCAAGCATTTCGAAGGCTTCAGCTTTTGCGGGCATTGCCAATATGCCTTCGCCCCAAAACGTATCTTCATCCAGCGCGAGTTCAGGGCGATCCTTCAATAGGGCTTCGACCTCGGTGAGCCGGTTATGATCCACCGCTGCTTGGAAGCGCCGCACCGTTTCATCTTTGCCGCGCTCAATTTTCCCGATGTCTTCCCACGTGCGTAACAGTGTGGAGTCAGCGATACTCTGTTCCAGAAATGCCAAAATCTCGGCGTATTCTCGGTCAGCAGCAACTGTCACGAGCAGTTCCAGGAAAGGATGGGTTTTATAGTTCGGATCAATCCCGGCTTGCGCGATTAGGTAGCGGACAAGTTCAAGATGTCCTTCGCGTACCGCCAAGTGCAATGGTGAGGTGTAGTCATATTGGCAAGTGAGCAGCTCCGGGCAATGCTGCGCCAATTCTTTCACCCGCGCCAAATCGCCGTTCTGGCTGGCAACCAGCATATTCCAGACATCGGTGGTGGTCGAGACGATGCCGTTGTGAAGCTCCAGCGGGCGCGTTTTCTTCAGTTCATTGGGTTGAATCATCGTTTCCTCCTTCCTTTACCAATAATTTGCGCGAACAGTGGTTGGGAATACCCCCATTCCTGCGCGTGTGACATTGGGCGAGCCGCCAACCGTGATTTCTCGCAAGTGTGGCATGCTTGCCAAATAGGCCAAGCCCGCATTGCTGATCCCTCCGCACTCCCAAAACTCCAAGGTTTCGAGCGAATGCATTCGGCCCAACAATTCCAGACTGCGGTCGGTGATTTTGGTCTTGCCTGCGTAATACGTTTTAAGCTTGGACAAGCCCGTGAGGTGTTCGGTCGCCGCGTCGCCGGTGTCGTGGCAATACATGCACCAGAGGTTTTCCAGTTGTTCGCAACGGCCCACGTGGCGGAATCCAGCGTCAGTCACATCCATCGGCATCAGGCCACGCAACGCCGGAAAGCGCGGCAGCGTGGAGAGGGCTGCATCATCTACGTTCTTGCAACTCACCGCCAAGCCTTTGAGCGCGGGCATCTCTGCCAGCGCAGTGAAGCCACGTGAACCGAGGTTCGGGCATTCGCGTCCCCAGATGTATTCGATGGTTTGTGAACGGCTCAGTGCCGTAAAGCCGTCGTCGCTTGCCACTGTTCCCTGCCCCATCAACATGCGTAACTGTGGAATGGCGGCAATGTGGCGCATCGCTTCGTCACTGCAAAGCGCATCCTGGCAACCCAGAAAACCTAACTTGGGCAAATCCGCGAGCGGCTTGAGTCCGGCAGCAGTCAAAGCCGAGACATGCCAGAAAAAAGTCAGGCCGAATAAGCCATCAAGTCCGGCGATGCTGGCAAAACCTTTGTCGGTAAAAGGGCCGTCCAACAACAAATGATTCGGCTCGGCGTCGGGCGACATCAGTTCGTATTTCATCTGCCCGCCTTGCCAGGTTTTGAAGACGGGCAACTGATGAAGCAGCGGGATTCCGGCATCGGTGACCAAGCGTCCCGTCTTGAAACGGCGCAAATTACGCTTGCCCGTCAACACCCGGATTGCGCCATCACCCGTGTGTGTGCCTAGCAAATCCACACTTTCCAACTGATCACAAAAGGCCAAGTTGGCGACGCCCGCGTCCGAAATGCCGCTTTGCCAACACATCTGGAAGCGTCTGAGTTCAGGCAGATGACGCAAACATTCCAACCCACGATCCGTAATCTGCCCGCCGGGATATTCGCTCAAATCTATCTCTTGCAGTTGTGGCATGCGGGCCAAGTGACGCAACCCATCGTCGGTGATGCGTTTGGTGCCGCCAAAATTCAGGTTCGTCACAAAATCGAGTTGCGCCAACTGTGCCAGCGCGGCGTCCGTCAGCAATCCATTGGCGTTTAGACTGGTGAGCTGTTGCTCTTCCATCACGGCAAACAACGTGTCCCAATCCTGGCTGGACATTGTCGGCCCTGGCTCAATCGCGTGTCGCTCCCAGTCAATCTTATAAAACGGCGGCGTCGAACTTCGTCCGATGGGGGCAGCGCGTAAGTCGCTTGGCGGTTGGGCAAAGCTTTCCAAAAACCCAGCCCAATCTTCGAAGCCATGCTGTCGGGCCAGAATCAATTGCGCATCGGCCAAAGTAAATTCCCCATTCCATTCGGCCACGCCCAGCAGGGCGCGCATGCGTTGCTGCACCATTCCCTGAAAGCGCTCTATCGTCGCCTTGCCGGGCAGTTGCTCATCCAGACGTTGCTGGGCGGCGGCATCCCCGTGATAGGTCGCGACAATATCCTGTGCCAGCTTTTCATAGCGCGCCTGGTATTCGGTCGGATTGATGGTTTCAACGTGGCGTACCAACTTGGCCCAGCTCTCAAACCCATATTCACGCGCCAACACGAATTGCGCGTAAGCCAACGTCAGCAGGTTTGCGGTTGGGGTCGAAGCAGCCAAACGCGGGTTGCTGGCGCAAATGCGTTCCGTGGCGAGGGCATCAGCGCGGTAATCTTTTAGCAATTCTTTGGCTTGTTTGCGGAGTTGTTCGAGCGAAGGGTGCGCGGGCAGGCGCAAAGTGGAATCAGACATACGAATCTCCTTTCAGATGTGCCCGTGTCCGCACGCCGGGCTGAAAGAAGATCGAAGTTGTTTCGGTCAGATGTTTCAGGTGGGCTCGGCCCTCTCCGCGGACTAGAGGCGTCCTGCACGCGCGGCGCACCATAGCACCTCGACTCTTGTTGGGCAATACGTGGCTAAACAGAATCGTGATAAAAAAAAGCGAGTTCCTGTACCTCAACGTTGCTCTTTTTCGTCAGCTTGACGGGCAAGCCGGCCTTGCCGATTAGCCCTTGGTCGGCCAGATATTCGCAGGCCGTCGTGACGTGTTCGATGTTGTAGTTACGTTTGAAATGGTTTTCGATCTCAGTGCACGAACGCGCTTCGCCGACTTCGCGCAGGTGTTCGAGCACGAGCGCAAATAACGAGTCGGCGCGGGCGGCGACATAGGCGTCAATCACCGCGAGCGCAGCCTGCACATTCTTTTTGGTCTTCCTGGTGTTGAGCAAGTCGCCATAAATCGTTTTGAAAAAGGCCGGGTTCAATTTCAGCGCTTGCGGGATCACTTCGCGGTCGGCGAGCAGGCGCGCGCTGATGACCTCGATCTGGGCGAGCGGCGTGGCGGCGGCCAGAATCCACAGCGCGGTGTAATCCAAGTCGCCGCGCGTGATAAAGAATTTGTGCGCCTTGTAAAGGCACGCCAACACATGCGTCGCGGCCCGCAGCAATTGCACTTCGGCATCGCGCGCGCCGATTTCGCGCAGGCGTTCAAACAGCGTGGCAATCGTCGGGTCGTGCGTATACAACAAGCGCCCCTTCGCCAGGAACGAATGCATGAACGAATGCCCCAACGCGCCTTCGACCGTCTGGCGAAACTCGGTGCGCGAGATGAGCAAAGCGTGCACATTCACGCCGTCAGCATAGAGCGGCAAGCCGCCGCCTTCCGCCTTCTTATCGTCGAGCGTGATGAACACGAGGTCTACGTCCGATTTGGCCCAAACCGCGTCGTGCGACAGGCTGCCGCACAGGATCGCGGCGAGAATGGAACGGTCGGCTTTCACCTGCTCGACCAGGGGGGCGAGCGCGGCGTTGAATTGTTGCTGTATGGATAGGTCTTTCATGGGAATTGGCATGGGAAATTGGCATGGAAATTTGGCATGACGATGGCGGCGTTTATACCTGATCGTCAGCAGTAATCGCGCGCGTCACCTGACCAGCCCGTGATATTCCCGGTTCGGAATCATCCCCGTCGCCGCCGCCATGCGGTTCGTGAAGTTATACATCGCCGCGATCTCAACCACATCCCAAACCTCTGCCTGCGTCAGGCCAACGCTTTTCAAATGCTCAAGGTCGTCCTGCAAACAGTCGAGCGGCGACAGCGTCAGCTTGGTCGCATAATCGAGCACGGCTTCCATTTTGGGGCCGACACCGGCGCGTTTGTAATCCAGCGTGATGCGGTCAGCCTGAATCGGATCGCCGAGCGTCTGACGCAAGGCCGCGCCGTGGGCGACGAGGCAATAGAGGCAACCATTCGCCATCGAAACCGCCACCGCGATCATTTCGCGCTCAGCGGCGTTGAGGTTCGCGGACGGCACATGCAATTGCTTGTAATGTCCGAACCAGCCAATCAGCCGTTCGGGCCGATAGCTGTATACGCGAAAGACGTTGGGCACGAAGCCGAGCGTCTCTTTGGCCTTGCGGAACAGACCGCGCAAACTCTCGTGCACTTCATCTTCGGCAGGCACGGGGAACCAACTGATTTGCTCTGGATTCTCGATTGCCATCTCACACCTCGTTGAATTCGGGTTGATATTTGGCCAGGCCGCAACAGCCTGCCAAAGCGCCCGTCCGCAGTTCCATTGCCATGAACACTTCGTCGCGCACGTCGTATTCGCTGCGAAGTCCGAAGCGGCTGGCGGGTACGAATCCAAAACGCGGATAGTAGGCGGGATGCCCCAGCACAATCGCCGCGTCGTAGCCCGCAGCGCGACAGGCCGTCAGACCGGTTTCAGTCAGTTGTGAACCAATGCCACGTTTTTGCCAGGCCGGAGCCACCGCCAGCGGAGCCAAGCCGATGATGCGGATGGCTGGCGGATTGGTCTCAAGCGTCACCTCGCTGAACAGAATGTACCCGACGATTTGCCCATCGGATTCGGCCACTAGCGCAACGACGGCTTTGTCATTGGCGCGCAGGCTGTCCACCAAATCGGCTTCAGCAGCGCGGCCAAACGCAGCCTCTATGACCTGGCGAATGGCCGCGACATCTTCAGGTTGTTCGGGGCGAATGGTCATCAGTCGTAAAACGGAAAGAGTCTTTTGAGTTCCGCCTTGTCGGGCCGCCGCCCGTATTCGCAAATCTCGAACGCCTCGGCGTGTTGCACCTTGCCGCCGCGCGCCGCGCCGTACCATTCGTTAAGTTGCGCGCGGTATCTGTTGGCGATGCCCTTTTGACGATTGACCCAACCATCGCGCACGGTTTGCCAGCGTTGTTTAACGAATTGCGGGTCTTTGTTCAGCAGCGATTCATCGCCATTCGCGCCGCCCTCGTAAAACTGCGAAACCATGCCGAGCAGGCCGTCGAGTTTCTTTTCCATCACGCTGTCTATGTCAACCACTACGTCAGCCGTAAAGGGATTGGGTTTGTCGAAACGATCCCACGAATACAGAAAGACCGGATTTTTTGTCAGGTGCGGCGTGTCGGGGCAGAAATTCGGCACCGTGACCATATAAGCCGCGTCCTGCACCAAAACGCCAGTGTAGCGATGATCAGGGTGATAATCGTTGGGCCGATGGCTGATCACAATGTCGGCGTTCCAACCGCGAATGAGGCGCGTGATCTTCTTGCGATTTTCGAGCGTGACTTCGAGTTCGCCATCGTGGTTGTCGAGCAATTCGACGGTGTAACCCAGCAGCTTAGCGGCGCGTTCAACTTCGGCTTTGCGGCGGCGATACAGTTCGCCACCGCCTTCTTTGAAATGGCCGATGTCGCCGTTGGTGACGGCGACGAGTTTGACCGCGTGGCCTTTGGCCGCCCACAACGCCGCCGTGCCCGACGAACCAATCTCGGCGTCATCGGGATGCGCGCCAAAACTGATGATGCGCAACTTGCGCTCTTGCGCCGCCGTCGAGTGAGGCGGCGGCCAATTCAAACTGCCCAACACACACAGCAACAACGTAGCAATGATCGTGCGTTTCATCTTGCCTCCGAAGAAGTCGCCCACAAAGCCACACGAAAAACCACGAAAAGCAAAACCGTTCTCTGTGATCTTTCGTGTGGCTTGAGGGGGTAAAGTATTCAATCGTGAAAACTGCCGTGCCGCCCTGCCCCAGTGGCAAAGCGCGCCGCGCCTGCCTGCGCGCCCGCTGCGAGCGAGTCCAGGCCATGTTGGAACTCATTTGTCATGGCCTCATCCAAACGCAAATCGAACTGCTCATACGCCGACAGCCGGTCGTTGCGCAAACACGCCTGCGGCAAGCGCGCCAACTCTTGCGCTAAAGCAAGCGCCGCCACTCGTGCTTCACCCTTCGGCACAACGCGATTGACCAGGCCCATTTCCAAGGCTTCCTCCGCGCCCACCGGCCTGCCGGTCAAAATTAAATCGAGCGCGCGACTCAAGCCGATCAAGCGCGGCAGCCGCACCGTCCCACCATCAATCAGCGGCACACCCCAGCGGCGGCAAAACACGCCCAGCACGGCGTCCGCTTCGGCCACGCGCAAGTCGCACCAGAGTGCCAATTCCAAACCGCCCGCGACGGCATAACCGCTGATAGCCGCGATGACCGGTTTGCCGAGCAGCATGCGCGAAGGCCCCATCGGCCCGTCGCCTTCTGGTTCGACACGATTGCCCTGCCCGGCGGCGATAGCTTTCAAATCGGCACCGGCACAAAACGTGCCGTGGTCGCCATACAACACGCCGACGCTGGCGGTCTCGTCAGCGTCGAAAGCGCGAAACGCCTCGGCCAAAGCCTGCGCCGTCGCGCGGTCTACGGCATTGCGTGCCTGCGGGCGGCTCAGACTGATGATCGTGACGCTACCTTGCTGTTCGATTTGGATGGACATTGGCATTCTCCCCCCTCTTGTTCCAATTGTTTTAACAGATGCTAGCAAAAGCAGCCAAGCCTCTGCGGTCATTGTCCGAGAAAAACGGCGGCGGCGCTTGTGCCACTTCGCAACCGCGTCTATGATGCCGCGCACATAACCCCAATCAAGGAGAAATTACATGAAACGCATCGCGGTTTTGTTCGGCCTTTTGCTGACTGGTGCCATCTCGTTGCTGGCCACGCAACAACAACCTGCTCCGGCGGCGCTGGAGATACAAAAGGTCAAAGAGAACCTTTATATGATCAGCGGCGGCGGCGGCAACACGGCGGCGTACCTGGCTGAAAAGGGCGTGGTCGTGATTGACACCAAGTTGCCCAACAACGGCCCAGGCATTCTGGAAAAGATCAAATCCGTCACCTCCAAACCAGTGATGATGGTGATCAATACGCACACGCACGGCGATCACGTCGGCAGCAACAGTGCTTTCACCGGCGCGGTCGAATTCGTCGCGCAGGAAAACACCAAGGCGAATATGGAGAGGATGTCCGCCTTTCAAAGTGAGGAAGGCAAAAAATTCCTGCCCGGCAAGACCTTCAAAGACACGGTCAGCTTGTTGAGCGGGAAAGACCAGCTTGAGTTGCATTACTTCGGCCCCGGCCACACCAGCGGCGATGCGCTGGTCGTCTTTCCTTTGCTGAAAACAATGCACAGCGGCGACCTGTTTTCCGGCAAAGTCACACCGATTATGGACACCAGCAATGGCGGCAGTGGGCTGGAATATCCGAAGACGCTGGCGAAAGCCGCGGCGGGCATCAAAGGCGTTGAAACCGTCATCCCCGGCCATGCGCCGGTGATGACGTGGAATGATTTCAAAGAATACGGCGATTTCATGCGCGAACTGGTGGCCGCCATCAAGCAAGCCAATCAGGCCGGCAAAACCGTTGACCAGGCCGCCGCTGAAATCAAGCTGTCTGAGAAATACAAGGATTACGGCATGTCGCGGTTGAAGGCCAATGTGACTGCTGTTTACGGCGAACTGAAATAGCGCCGTGCGCAAAGCAAACAGATTCCAGATGGCGTTGTTGATTGTGTTGCTCACACAATCAACAACGCCACTTTTCGCGCACCCCGCCCCATATAGCTACCTTGATTTGCGCGTCGGCCAATACGCCATCGAGGCCACGCTGACCGCCCACACGCTTGACCTCGCGCATGAATTAAATGTCACGCCCGCCGAGGCTTTGCTCGATCCGGCGCTGGCCGCGTCGAAACAGGCAGACCTCTTGAACCTGTTGCGTGCCCGCTTGTCGCTGCTCGTGGATGGCCGCGCGCCCGCATTGGAAGTGTTGCGTGTGGAGCCAGCGCCGGAGCGGCAGGCGCTGACGTTGCAGTTACGCTGGGCGACTTCAGCTGCGCCAGGACTGCTTAGAGTTCACTGCGCGCTCTTTCCCTACGACCCGCAGCACCAAACGTTTTTGAATGTCTATGAAGCAGGCGCGCTGGTGCGCCAAGAAGTTTTTAGCCCCAACCGCGGGACGATTGAACATTTCACCGGCTCGCGGCAAGGCACGCTGGCCGCCATCAAACGCTTCATCAGCAACGGCGTCTATCACATCTTTGCTGGCCTCGATCACATTCTGTTTTTGGTGGGCTTGTTGTTATTAGGCGGTAGCCTGCGTCGCTTGCTGTTCATCGTGACGGCCTTCACCTTGGCCCACAGCGTGACGTTGACGCTGGCGATGTTGAATGTCGTCAATCCTCCGGCGCGCGTGATCGAAGCAGCCATTGCACTGAGCATCGTTTACGTTGGCGTAGACAACTTGCTGGTCGGCGCAACGGGCCGCGATGTGCGCGCCTGGATCGCCTGCTTTTTCGGCTTGGTGCACGGCTTCGGCTTTGCCAATGTTTTGCGCGACTTCGGCTTGCCGCGCGGCGCCTTGGGCTGGTCGCTGTTTGCCTTCAACGTTGGCGTTGAGATTGGGCAAGTCTGCCTTGTCGTGATTGTGGCAGCGCTGCTGGCGTCCTTGCGCCAACGCTATCCGGCGCTGGCGAAGCGTGTGGTTGTATGCGGTTCAATTGGCGTGATTGCGGCAGGCAGTTACTGGTTTATTCGGCGCGTCTTTTTTGGCGGGTAATCAGAAGGCGGTGCCACAAGCAAAGTCTTCCCATTCGCGCGGGTCGGTGTGCTGATACTCGCGCCAATGCGTAATCTTCGCCACCCATCAGGGCCGTCCTGCACGCGAATCCAAACCGTGCCGTGATAGCACCAAGCGCCGTCGTAGGTGTATTCGACCACGCCCACCTGCTGGGCTTCATCAAAGATCACGTTGTGCCAAACCGTGCTTTGCTCCAAGCCCTCGTCGTGCTCAAAGAAGGCTTGCAAGTCCTGACGATTCTCGAATGAATAACGCAACGGGTCGGCATAACGCACATCTTCGGCAAAGTAACTCACGACTGTGGCGTAATCGCGCTGCTGCCAACCAGCGGCTAAGGCTTGCAACATCGTTTTGAATTCTGAGCTGGTCATCGGATTCAATTTCCTGGCAGTAGCCCGCGCGTGAGCAATGGCTTTACTCGCCAATGCAAGCTCTTGCCCACGCGCGGGCTACTGCCACAAAAGCGGTTGCCCCCTACACTTTTTCCCAACTTCGTGATTTTGCCGAACGCTCGACGGCATCCAGCACCTTTTGATTACGCACACCGTCCTCAAAATTCGGCGTCGGCACTTTGTTACTCGCCACAGCTTGCAGCAAGTCATAGACCGTGTGCGTGAAGGTGTGCTCGTAGCCAATGATGTGCCCAGCGGGCCACCACGCTTTGAAATACGGATGCGCCGGATCAGTCGCGAGAATCGTTTTGAAGCCGCTGCTGACACCTTTGTCGTCGTAGTGTTCGAGTTCGTTCATGCGTTCGAGATCGAAGACGAGCGAGCCTTTGCTGCCGTTGATTTCGAAGCGATTGTAATTCTTGCGCCCGAGCGCGAAGCGCGTGCCTTCAATCGAACCAATCGCGCCGTTCTTGAATTTGACGAGCGAGAGCGCGGCGTCGTCTACGGTAACTTTGCCTTTCTTGGCCGGGTCGTTGGGCAAAGGACGCTCTTTAATGAAGGTTTTGAGCAAGCCCGAAACCTCGGTGATTTCGCCGACGAGGTAATGCGCCAAATCAATCGAGTGCGAAGCGATGTCGCCGAGCGCGCCCGAACCGGCGATCTTTTTATCGAAGCGCCAATAGAGCGGCATCTCCGGGCTGACCGGCCAATCCTGCAAATATGTCCCGCGATAATGATAAATCTCGCCGAGTTCCCCGGCGGCGATCATCTGTTGCGCCAGCGTCACGGCGGGCGCGCGGCGATAGTTATGGCAAAGCATGTGAATGACTTTGTTCTTTTTGGCGGCGTCCAGCACTGCTTCCGCTTCGACCAACGTATTCGCCAGCGGCTTTTCGCAAAAGACAATCTTCCTGGCGTTGGCCGCCGCAATGGCCTGCGGCCTGTGCGCTGCGCCGGGCGAGCAGATGTCAATCAAATCAATGTCGGGGCGATTGATGACCTCTTCCCACGAAGTCGCGGCTTCTTCCCAGCCCAGTTTGCCCGCCGCGTCTGTGACCGCCGCCGCGTTGCGCCCAACGACCACTTTCATCACGGGTTCGACGGGACAGTCAAAAAAGTGTGAGACCTGCCGCCAGGCATTGCTGTGCGCGCGGCCCATAAATTGGTAGCCGATCATGGCTACGTTGATCTTTCGTTTTGCCATAGTTGTGCTGAAAGCCCTTTCGGATTTATTGGTGCTAGCAACTTCAAGAAAGTGAAACCACGAAGCGACGAAGATGACGAAGAGCAAGCAAACTATCCGAGCGTTTCTTCCTGACTTCTTCGCGCTCTTCGTTGCTTCGTGGTGAAAGTCTTATGCTTGAAATCTATAAAATGCAGAGAAATTTACCTGAATGCGGCGGGGATGGTCGTTGAATTTCGCAGCGCTGTCAATTGATTCGGCTACCATCCCAACTGCAAGCCAAAGCGAAACGTGCGCCCCTCATTCAACGTGTTCGTGATCGCGCCGAAATTGGCATTCGCCAGTTCAAAACCCGGCTCGGCGAATTGCGGCGTGTTGAACAGATTGATGGATTCGGCGCGCAGCGTCAGCCGCAAATCGTGTTTGAAACCCCAGGCTCGCGTCAGCGCGGCGTTGACATTGTGAATCGGCCCTTTGCGAAAGACGTTGCGCCCCAGATTGCCGCGCGCATCGGTCGGTTTGATGTAAGCGAACGCGGCGCGCGGCAGCAATTGCTTCGACGTATCGGGGTTTGAAATCGTCCGCCCCAGGATCGAAGTATCCAGCAGGTTCGGACGATCCGCGCCGTTGCCGTCTACGTTGCCGAAACCCGGCCCGTCGGAACCGCTGACCACGTTGAAGGGCAAGCCCGTCTTGACCAAGACCACGCTCGACAGATTCCAGCCGCCCGCCACCGCCGCCAGCGCCGCGCTAAATGGTTGCGCGGCTTTGAGCTTGGGCAGCGCGTAACTCACGCGCCACAGAAAGGAATGCGTTTGGTCAAAGACGCTCAACGCCTTCATATCGCGGTGCACATCGGTGTCGCTCTGGCTGCGCCCCAAGCGCGAATCGTTTTCGTTAGCGGTGTTGGTGTAAGTGCTGCCCAAATCCAGCGCCTTACTGAACCAGTACGACACATCCACCATCAGGCCGCGCCAATTCGGCAACACCAGCGAAACGCGCGCCGCATCGAAATACCCACGTGAGCCATTGATGACCAAGCGGTAATCGGTGATGGTTTGATCGGCCCGGCGCTGGTTGATGGTGGCCGTGATCTGTTCAACGCCCGGCACAGGTTTGGCGCGGTTGAGATACCACATGGAAAGCAGTTTGTGTGACCGGCTGCCGACGTAACCCAATTGCAAACGCCAGGTTTTGTTCCATTCAGGCTCCCAACTCAAGTTGTATTGATGTGAATAGGGCGTGGCCAGCGCGGGATCAAGCGTATAAATCACTGGTCGCACAGGCCCGCCTTGCCCCGCCGTACTTAGCGGATTGACCAGCGATGGTGCGACGATCACGATTTTGTTATTGCCCGGCGGACTGAAGCGCAACTGCTGATAGGTCACAAAAAAGACTTCGCCGAAATGCGTGCCATAGGCGCCTCGCAATACGCCGTGCCGTTGTGGCAATCGGTAGGCAAAGCCCAGCGACGGCGCCAGATTGTTCCAATCGCTGTCATATGGAACCTGCGTGAGTTGGTGCACCTCGACGGGTTTGGTGACGGGTTGCCAACGCAGCCCGGCTTGCAACGTCAGGCGCGCATTGAATTGCCATTTGTCGCCGCCATATAGCTGCGCTTCCCAATTGCGAAAGGCGCGATAGCTGTTGCCAATCGAAACGATGTGTTGGGAAGGCCGCCCCAAACGTAGATTGGTGATCGCGTCGTTGCCGAAATCATTGCTGAACGAAAAGTAGCCGCGATGCACGTCCGTCTCGGTGCCGTTGACCTGCCGCCGCAACAACGTCGCGCCCAACAACCATTCGTGATGTCCAACGCTGTGGCGCAATTGCCCGGCGGCGCGCATTTGATTTTGTGCGCGATTCAGCGGGATCGTGCCGTCCGGCCCCAAACTGGTCAGCCCGGCGGGCGAAACGAAATTGCCCACCGCATTCGGCTCCGGCAACAACAACGAAGTCAATCGGTCATACGTGAACACCAGACTGCTGACCGTCCGCGCATTCCAACTGCGCGTCCAGGCCAGACGCGCCAGATGCGATTTGGTGGTGGTGTCGGGATTCTGCCCCGCGACCAATTGAAAAGCGTCTACGGTTTGCGCGGTGAACTGATATTGCAACGCCAGTTGATCCTGTTTGGTCAATTGCTGATCCAGCCGCAAATTCGCCTGATTGTTCTCAATCGCCTGTGGCGCATTTGTGTTCAGCGCCCGCGCATTGATGTCGGTGCGGTTCGGCAATTCCTTCGGGTAAGCAGCGAGAAACTTCGCGACAATAGCGCGCGTGGCTGCGTCGGTTGCCAGCGGCGTGCGTTCATCCGGTCGCGGCACCAGCACGTTGCCGTTGACGACGCCGCGAATCTTTTGCTGGCTGGCATCAACAAACAACTTGGCGTTGCGCCAGGCATTCACGCCGAAGTTGAAACCGTACTCGTTCTCGCGCGCCGGTTTGACCGCGCCGACCTGAAAGAATGAACGCGCGCTGAACAAGCTGTTCAAATGATTCTCGAACAACCGCCCGTGAAAACCCGCTTTCAACGCGGCGGGCACCGTGAGCGCGGCACGCGGCGCATTGCCGAACTCCGCGCCAAAGTAGCCGCTGACGGGCGAAAACTCGCGCACGATGGTCGCGGTCGTACCCAGGCGGATGTTCAGTTCTTTGAGGGCATTGTTGTCTACGAGATTGAACTGGATGTTTTCGTTGCGGCGGCTTTCGCCCGAACTCGCATCGGTCTTGCCGAGCATGTTCAGTTCGACGCGCTTGTTCGCGTCGGCAGGTTTGGCGTCAGCTTCTTCTTCTTTTTTCTGCGCGTTGCCAGTGGTCGGCGGCGGCGCTTGTGCCTGCGCTTGGTTGACCAAGGCAAGCAATACGGCGAGCAAACTGGCAGCAATATGTTGTTTCATTTTTGCGGTGACGTTGTGCGTGAATGATTCGAGCGGAATGTTGGGCGGTGCGATCTTGCCTGCTCACCGACCCGCGTCCATACTGTCACCGAAAACCTAAAAAGCTGTCAACCAACGATGCGGCGCCAGCGGGATTGTTCGACAAGCTGCCAGCTTGTCGTGGCGTGGCCGTTAGCCCAATGGATAAGCCGCCGAGACTTCGACAAGCTGGCAGCTTGTCGAACAACCCGCGTGATCCTTTCACTCGACAAACAATGCGCCCAATCAAATCCCTCATTGACACCAACGACGAAAGCTACCGCGCCAATTACGCCGCCAACGCTGCCAGCGTCGAACGGCTCAAGCAGGAACTCGCCAAATCCACACGCGGCGGCGGCGACCAGTACAACCAGCGCCATCTCAAACGCGGCAAGTTGCTGCCCCGCGAACGCATCGAGATGCTGTTGGATGAAGGCTCTTACTTTCTCGAAATCGCGCCGCTGGCCGGGCACGGGATGGAAAACGAATTCGTTGGCGCGGGCGTCGTCGGCGGCGTGGGCCTCGTCGAAGGCCGCCAATGTTTCATCATCGCCAACGAAGCCACGGTCAAGGGCGGCGCGGTTAGCGAAATCGGCCAACGCAAAAACGCGCGGCTGGCCGAGATCGTGGCGACCAATCATTTGCCTTCGATCACGCTGGTAGAATCGGCGGGCGCGGACTTGCCCGTGCAGCACAAAATCTTTGTGCCAGGCGGCGCGGGCTTCAAAGAAATCACGCGGCGCTCAAAGGCGCGCATCCCATCCATCTCAGTTGTCCTCGGCAATTCGACAGCGGGCGGCGCGTATCTGCCCGGCATGTCCGATTACGTCGTGATGATCAAACACCAGGCCAAGGTCTTCTTGGGCGGCCCGCCGCTGGTCAAGATGGCGACCGGCGAGATTGTGGACGAAGAGACGCTGGGCGGGGCCGAGATGCACAGCAAGCTTTCCGGCCTCTCGGATTACCTCGCCGAAGACGAACTCGATGGGTTGCGCATTGCCCGCGAAATCGTCAGCCATTTGCAACCGCGCCCGTTGCCGCAACGCCGCCCGGTCGAAGCCCCGCTGTATCCCGCCGATGAATTGCTCGGCATCGCTTCGGCGGACGTGCGCGTGCCCTTCGACGTGCGCGAAGTCATCGCGCGGCTGGTGGACGGTTCGCGCTTTGAGGAATTCAAAGCCAATTACGGTACGACGCTGGTGACTGGCTTTGCCTACCTGCACGGCTTCCCTATTGGCATCTTGGGTAATAACGGCGTACTGCTTTCCGAATCGGCCAACAAGGGCGCGCAGTTCATCCAACTCTGCAATCAACAAAACATCCCGCTGCTCTTCCTGCAAAACATCACCGGCTTTATGGTCGGGCGCAGCTACGAGGAACAAGGCATCATTCGCAACGGCGCGAAATTGATCAATGCGGTTTCCAATTCGACCGTGCCTGCGTTGACGGTGATGATCGGCAGTTCGTATGGCGCTGGCAATTATGCGATGTGCGGGCGGGCCTATGATCCACGCTTTGTCTTTACCTGGCCCAACCACCGCATCGCCGTGATGGGCGGCCAACAACTCGCGGGCGTGATGGACATCATCAAACGCGACGCGGCGGTACGTGCGGGACAAGCGATTGACGAAACCAAACAGGCCGTGATGAAAAAGCTGTTGGAAGAGCAGATTGAGAAAGAATCTGACCCGTATTTCGCCACGGCGCGGTTGTGGGATGACGGCATCATTGATCCGCGCGAGACGCGCACAGTGTTGGCGATTGCGTTGTGGGCGGCGCATCAGAAGCCGTTTGAAGGGACGATGGAGTGGGGGGTGTTCCGGCATTAAGCGGAAGAGGGTTTGTTTGTCAGGAGTCAGGAATCGGGAATCAGGAGTCAGTTGAGGAAAGGAGTGCTGATGGCAATTCAATCTTATCGGGATTTGAAAGTCTGGCAGAAGGGGATGGAATTGGTCGCCGCTTGTTATGCCTTTACGCAGCGTTTGCCAGAATCGGAAGCATTTGGGTTGACAGCGGATATTCGCCGCCGCGTGCGGCAGGTTCCCGCTTCGATTGCGGATGGGCACGGGCGCGGCAACTCAGGCGAGTATTTGTCCCGCTTGTCGTTTGCGCACGGCACACTGATGGCGCTGGAAACCGATTTGCACACAGTCAATCAGCTTGGGCTGCTGCCACTGTCAGAAATCCAGCCGTTGCTGCAACAAAGCGCCGAACTCGGCAAGATGCTAAACGGCCTAATGAGAAGCCTGCGCGGCGGCAGACCTGATTCCTGATTCCCGGCTCCTGACTCCTGAACAATGAAACTCGCGGATCAAAGAACCATGGAACCACCAAGATGATTGGGGAATCAACTTATGAAACGACTGACGAATCTGCTGCTTTTTGCTGTCCTCACGCTCGGGTTCTATCTGCTGCTCTGGCCCGTGGCGATTGATCCCGTCGTCTGGACGCCCGCGCCCAATCCCGGCCTGACCGGGCCGTATGCGCAAAGCAGTGCGCTGCTTGGATTGACAACGTTGCTCACCAATGCCGGGCTGGGGCCAGAAGATGTCACGCGCGGGCCGGACGGGCGCTTTTACACTGGCTTGCAAGATGGTCGTATCTTACGTTTTCCCGTCGAAGGCAACACGAGCGAAGAATTCGTCAATACGGGAGGGCGTCCGCTGGGCATACAATTCGACGCGCAAGGCAATTTGATCGTCGCCGATGCCTTCAAGGGACTGCTCGCCATCGCGCCGAATGCCAACATCACGGTATTGGCCGACAGCATCAATGGCCAGCGCATGGTCTTCCCCGATGATCTGGACATCGCGGCGGACGGGACAATCTGGTTTACCGACGCCTCGCAACGCTTCGATCAGCATCACTGGATCAACGATTTCTGGGAAGCCCGACCTACGGGTCGCTTGCTGAGTTACGATCCGCAGACCAAACAAACGACCGTGCGGATGAGCGACCTGCGTTTTGCCAATGGCGTCGCCCTTGGTCCCGATGACGCCTTCGTGCTGGTCAATGAAACTATCGCCGCGCGCATCTGGCGGCTCTGGCTGAAAGGGCCTAAGGCCGGACAACGCGAAATCTTTTGCGACGGGCTGCCCGGATATCCTGACAATCTTTCCTTCAACAAAAGCGGCACCTTTTGGGTCGCGCTGCCTGCGCCACGCAGCGCCCCGCTCGAAGCAATGGCGGGCCACCCCTTCCTGCGCAAGTTGCTGTTCCGGCTGCCCGAACGCTGGGTGCAAATTCAACCGCCGCCCGTTGCCTGGGTACTGGGCTTGGATGAACAAGGACAAGTGCGCCACAGTTTGCGTGACACCTCCGGCGCGTATGCCAGCGTGACCAGCGCCAACGAATTCGGTGGTCATTTGTACCTGGGCAGCATTTTGATGAAAGCGGTCGCGCGCGTGCCGACACCTTGAGCTGAAATCACGAAGCAACGAAGAGTACGAAGAGGGCTTAGCCAAACTCCTCTTCGTGCGCTTCGTTGCTTCGTGGTGAACATTCATTGCTTGGCTACTACAGCGGACGGCCCAAGTCCGCTTGAATTTCCAGCGCGGGTGGATCAAGCGACAGGCTCAAGGCCATCACCGCCCAACTGGTAGCGGCAGCCGAAATCCACTGATCGCGTTCATACGGAAACCCACTGGCGAACTGTTTCTGAAACGGGAAAGAACGTGATCGCACCTGCCACGAACCATCTGGCCGCCAAGTCTTGCGCAGATATTCCACGCCGCGCTGATAAACCGGATCATTGACCGGCATCCCGCCCGCCCGCTGCAACGCTACCAACGCCTGCCCGGTTGCATAGGCATCGCTTTCCATCGTCGGCAACTGTGACCAACCGCCATCCGCGTGCTGTTCAGCGCGCAACTGCGCGGCGAATTTCTGTAACGCCGCAGGCTGCTCGCCGCTCCAATGCAAGCCTAGTAATTGGAAGACGCGATCCTCATTCGTGCGCGCTTCCTTTTTGAGCAACCACTTGCGGGCTTCGGCGACACGCTGTTTGACCTCGGCCTGACGGCCCTTGGGCGCGTAAAGCTGAATCGCCCGCAAGGCTTTGCACAAAAACCTCTAAAAATGACGGACTTTTTGTGCAGGTTGAAAAAAAGCGGCGATAAGTCATTTGGATTTGCGCGCGCTTCTACGCAATCACTCAACTTTTTGTGCAAACGGGACTTTTTGTGCAAAGCCCGCCCGCAAGCTGAATGCGGTCGCATTGAAATCGCTTGATTCAATGGGTGGGCGGCTCTTGATAAAAATGTTCCATTTGCCAGAGCGTTCTTGTTGGCTCAGCAAATAGTTGACCAACGCATCTGTCGTCGCATTCGACGGCTGCCGCCCTGCCGCTAAACCGACCAAAATATAGCTGGCCGTATCAGTGGCCCCGGGGAACGAATCGCCCTGCAACACGCGGTCACGCCGCCCCTCCCACATTGCCAGCGCCTGGCGATTCTCTTCAGCAACGGCTTGTTGGTTGATTTTGATGCCTTTCGCCCGTGCAACCGCCGTAGCCATCGCGGGCAAGGAATTGTTGTGGCACGAGACACAGCCGGTTTGTTCGATGAAGGGGGTGCCCAACGTCTGTAACAACCCGACACTTTTCTCAACGACTTCTTTTGTAGAAGGCGGTTGCTGGGCGTGACTTGCCTGGTGATCCATCGTGTAAAGCGCCGCCGGGGCGCAGAGTGCGATCACAAAAACCATGCGTTTCATTTTCTTTCTCCTTGCTTGATTCCTGTTTTGCGGCGCTGCCTATTCGCTGGCGCCCGCTTGTTGCAACAGCGCAATCGCTTCCGTCCACCCTTTGCGCTTGGCAAAGCTGAGCGCCGTATTGCCATCCCGCGCTTTCGCCTGTGGATCAGCGCCTTTTGACAACAACAGCTTGAGCAATTCCAGATTGCCGTTTTCCGTCTGCGTCGCGTAAATCAGCGGCGTATACACCAACGGGTCAGCCACATTGACCGGCATGCCCGCCGCCAGCAGCAATTGCGCAATGTCCAGCGAGCCATGCATCGTCGCAAAAATCAGCGGACGCCCGCGCTTATCCATGTTCACCCCGCGTGCCAGTAACAATTTCACCGCCGCGGCGTTTTGGCTGTAACACGCCAGATCGAGCGCGTTCGTGCCGTTTTCAGGGGGAACCGAACCTTCTTTCCAGATGGCCTGCGTGTCAGCCCCGCGTTCGAGCAACAACTGCAAGGTTTCGACATCGCCATTGCGCGCAGCCATCAACAACGCCGTGCCACCACGCTTGTCTTGCTGATTCACCTGCGCGCCCTTGCGCAACAACAGCTTGACCGCCGGCAACGCCCGCTTTTGCGCGGCGGCCAACAACAACGCCGACTTCCCTTCCGCACTGACGGCGTTAACCTTCGCGCCACTTTCCAGCAACAGCGCCAACTTCTCCGGATCACCCACCGCCAGCATCAACGGCGTCAGCCCCGCGCGATTGCTAACATTGGGGTCCGCGCCCTTTTTCAACAGATACCGGACGCTGGCGGCATCACCGTTCAACACAGCTTCGTGCAACGGGGCCCAGCCGTTTTCGTCTTTGGCGTTCAAGTTTTCGCCCTTGCGGGTCAGACTTTTGCTTTCGGTCAAATTGCCTGCGCGCAACGCCGTAGCCTCCGCTACGGGTTGGCTGGTTTGGCTCCAGGCCATTCCGCTCAGCCAAACCAGGCACACAGATGCTTTTGCAACACTTAACCAACGTATTTTCATAAGCAATTCCTCTGAAAGACGTTTCTCACACAGCAATCTCTGCCGACACAGCCGCGCGCCAGGACCATCGCCAAGCGCAGGCGTCATTATTGCTGCCATCTCTTAACGCGAATTCTGTGGCGCGTTTGAATCAGCTCGCAAAAATAAAGTTCAGCCGTGTGGGTGTGACAAAGCAAAATGAAACAAGAAAGGCGGTAGAGGACGCTGACTTATAGCGGTTTGCGATGGCGTGCGACCTCAACGCCGGGGCAGACAAGGTGCAACGCATCCAATACGCCCAGGCCAATCTGATAAGCAATGGCATACACGCTCGTCAGCGGTAATGCCGGAGCGGCCCATTGCGTGACGCCGCTGAAAAACTTCTGGTAACTGATGTTACGCAGTAAGAAAGTTCGGCTCGGATTTGACAATTCTTTGCGCCGGAGGCGCGCGGGAGATTCGCCGGTGGTGGACAACCACCGGAACCCGGCACGCCAGCCACGCGCGCCCCGGATGGGGCGCAGGACTGAGCTTGCCCGCTACGCTATCGCAACTTCCGCGCGGACACGGGAGCAAGGTTAGACACTGTTGTGTGGCTGTTGATTGGGGAGGCTTGTCCTGCGCCCCTCCCGGGGCGCGGGGCGTGTGCGCCTGCTTCCGGTGGTTGCGGCGAGGCCTCCACCACCGGCTAAAATCCGCTGTGCCTCCGGCACACAGAGGGTGTCAACCTTTCTTGCAATTCTTCGCCTGCGTAACACTTGTCAAAAGGCAGCGGGTCTGTTTTGATCGCCGCGGCGCGAGTCAACTGTGCCGAACACTTCTGGTCTAGCCCCTTTATTTTTGCCGGTGAAATTATGCATCAGATTTCGCCCCGCTGGCTTGGTTGCGTACTGCTGTCATGCTGTTCCCTCACCCTGTTTGCTATCGCGCAAACAACTCTGCCGGGACGCTTGGTCAGCACGCATTTCAAGCAGTTGACGCGCGCCTCGCAATGGCAATTGACCGCTTCCCTGCCAATCAATTTCAACACCCATCACCCGCAAGGGCTGGTCAAAATTGGTGACGTCTTTTATGTCTCATCCGTCGAAGTCACCCAACCGACCAAGCGCTTCGCCCGTCCGCAAAATGGCTTTGACCGCGACACGGGCGCAGGCGTCGGGCACCTCTTCAAATTCGACCGGCAAGGCGAGCTGCTCGCCGATCTGACCCTGGGCGAAGGCACGATTTATCATCCCGGCGGCATTGATTACGACGGCAAATTCATTTGGGTGCCCGTCGCCGAATACCGGCCTAACAGCCGCGCCATCGTCTACCGCGTTGACCCCACGACGCTGAAAGCGACCGAAGACTTGCGCTTCGCCGACCACCTGGGCGGCCTCGTACACAACACCGACACGCACAGCTTACACGCTGTCACTTGGGGTTCGCGGTTTTTCTATCGCTGGACGCTCGACGCCCAAAGCCGTGTCACCAACTCCGCCGCGCAGCGCCACTTGAATCCGTCGTTTTACATTGATTACCAGGATTGCAAATACCTGGGGCGCAGTGAAATGCTGTGCGGCGGGCTGAGCAGTTACCAACGCAGCCCAGACGGCCTACGCTTCAGTCTGGGCGGCTTGGAGTTGATTGACCTGACGACCCAGCGCGCCCTCCATCAATTGCCGCTTGAGTTGTGGACGGAAAGCGGTTTGCCGATGACGCAAAATCCATTTTGGCTGGAACCGGCGGCGCGCGGGCTGCGGGCCTACTTTCTCCCTGAAGATCAAAACTCGACGCTTTATGTTTTTGAGGTGAACGCGCCTTAGCTCGGATTTCAATTCAGTTGCAAGTTGAGGGGCTTGCGCCGCAGCTATTCAAAGGTATCGGAGCCACCAATCTTTGCGGCGCTGTTTGACGCCTGCGAACCAATGGCACGTTGGTAAAATATGGGTACCGCACATGATCCAGCGTCATAAAAATCCGGCACGCAATGGCTGGGCTGGATTTCCACTACCCTGCCCTTCGGAGTGGCCGTTTATCACTATGTCGCCGGCATTGAGCACGCGCTTCGCTATTTCATCGAAGCGCGCGAACGCGTGGAGCGCATGCCAGAGGTTATTTTTCTCACCGCCTACGATCAATTCGCCCTCCGCTCCTTTGCAGCCGAAGCGCTCGACTATCTGGTCAAACCGGTCAGCAAGGCGCGCTTTGCCGCGGCGATAGAACGCCTGCCGAAACGCTTGCAAACGACAATGCGGACAACCGCGCACGAACGCCTCGTCGTCAGCTCCGCCAGCGGCGCAGTAGCCAAGCTCACCTTCTCACTCTATGACTGGCACAGTATGATGCCGTGCGTGGGAACAACCAACCAAAGTTGCTTGCGGCAATTCATCAATCACACCACTCTGACCGTTATACGGTGCGGAACGGCGCTGCTGCTTGCCCTCCTTCCAGCTTACGCCCAACAGCTTTCTGTGCGTCACTATGATGCCTCTGACGGACTGGCCAATAGCCACGTGAGCGCTATTCAGCAAGACGCGAAAGGCTATCTCTGGTTTGGCACGCGCGAAGGGTTGAGCCGGTTTGATGGCTATCGGTTCATCAATTACAGCACGCGCGAGGGCTTGGGAAATCCGGTGATTAATGCGCTGGCCGAGGATCGGCAAGGTCATCTCTGGATTGGCACCAATGGCGGCGGGGTGGCCCGCCTGCTTGACGAGCCGCAAGAAAGCTTCGGGCTGTCCCTAGCGCCGACGCCCTCAAAACGGAAATTTGTCAGCTATCAAGTTGGCGATTCGCCGGCGTCAAACCGTGTCAATGCGCTGGTCTTTGATGCCAGCAATAATCTTTGGTGCGTCACTGATGGTGGGCTTTATCGCGGGATGCCGAGCAACTCCGGCGATCTCAAGTTCGAGATCGTCGTGCCTCACCGGACCGTCGCTACTGAGATGGCGGCTTACGCTGACAGTCACGGGCGGCTCTGGTTCGGGATCGAAACCGAGTTGATCGAGGTCGTCCAGAATCAGCTCATCAAATATGGCCCAGCCGATGAGGTCGGCCACTATCAGATTCAATGTGTCATTGAGGATCGCCAGGGACGTTTGCTGGTCGCCAATAAGAGCGCGGTGTTCGAATTCAGCGCGCCCACAGATGGCCAGAGCCGTGGGCGTTGGCAGCGGCTGCCGCTAGCGTTCAAGCCTGAAGATGGAATTTTTGCGCTGCACATTGATTCCGCCGGGGCGCTCTGGATCGGCACCTTGAACGGGCTGGTCAAGTGCCAGGATGGCCGGCAAACGGTCTACACGACCGCACAGGGGCTGAGCGATAACTTCATCCGGGCTTTGGCTGAAGATCGTGACGGCAATCTATGGATTGGCTCGGAGGGGGGCGGGGTTTGCAAACTGGCAGGTGAACTAATCGTCAGCTACACCAAAACCGAAGGATTGCCTAATAACCGTGTCCTCCAGGTCGTCGAGGATCAGCAAGGACGCATCTATGCGAGCGTCTCGTATGGCGGTCTGGTGGAGATCAGGGCAGAGAAAGCGGTGCCGCTTGCCGGCTCGCAAGCCCCGCCATTCAAGAATAGCTTTTTGTTTCCGGAAAGCCCCGGCGACTGGTGGATCGCCACCACCGAGGGTTGGTTGTGCTTCCGGGGGGCCGATCTGCAACTGCGCCACGGCACCCCACTCGCTCCACCGGCTGGCGTCTCCGCCGCCAGTTTCAAGGCTTACGTTGTGCTTCATGAAGTTCAGGCCGGAAAGTTGTGGGCCTACACGACAGATGGCAATCTCTATCGGTTGGATTTAGCGCGGCAAGGGCGCGCCGTGTTTGAGCATCTGCCCGTGCGCCTTATTCCGCCCTTCAACGAAACATTGTTGTTGACGAGCGACCGGTCGCAAGCGCTCTGGCTGGGCGTGCATTACGGTGGAATCGGGAGAATTGTGAAAGGGCAAATCGAGGCCCTTCAGCCGACCGCCGGACTGCCTGAAACCGACCCGCGCGCCTTCTTCCTGGACAGCCGGGGCTGGCTTTGGATCGGGCTGCGGTACAAGGGCGTCTCAATGACCAAAGACCCGAGCGCCGAGACGCCGAAGTTTGTCAATTACTCAACCGCGAATGGGCTGGTCAGCGACACGGTCTGGTCAATCGCCGAGGATGATTTTGGCCGCATCTACCTGGGAACCGGCAAGGGGCTCGATCAACTCGACCCGGTGACCGGGCGCATCCACCACTTCAACACCAAAGACGGCTTGGCCAGCGATCTCATCAATCATTGCTTCAAAGATCACAAGGGGAATATCTGGGTGGCGAACTCGCTGGGGCTGTCGAAATTCGACCCGCGCGCCGAACGCCACCTAAATCTCCCGCCGCCCATTTATCTCAGCCGCGTGCAAGTCGCTGGCGAAGAGCAGCCGTTGTCAGAAACCGGAGCGTTGCGCGTGCCGGAGTTCACGTTGCCGGCGGCGCACAACAATCTGCTGATCGAGTATGTCGCCTTGAGTTTTCAAGGCGAGCAGAAGCTCCGTTACCAATACAAGCTGGAGGGTGTGGATACAGATTGGAGCGCCCCCAGTGAAGTGCGCTCAGTCAATTATGCGCGGCTGGCACCAGGCGCTTATCGCTTTCTAGCACGAGCGATCAATCAGGAAGGCGGGTTGAGTCCTGCGCCGGCCTCGCTGCAATTCCAGATTCTGCCACCGCTCTGGCAACGCTGGTGGTTTCTCACCTTGGCGGGGCTGCTGGGTGGACTGGCCGCTTATACGCTCTACCGTTATCGTGTCGCGCGGTTAATTGAACTCGAACGCGTGCGGACGCGCATTGCCACTGATCTGCACGATGACATCGGGTCGAGCCTCTCGCAAATTTCCGTGCTGAGCGAAGTAATCCACCAACGGCTCGGCCAGGACTTGCGTGTGACCGAGCCGCTCACGCTGATTGCCGAACTGGCGCGCGGCCTGGTGGATTCGCTGAACGACATCGTCTGGGCGATCAATCCCACCCGCGATCGTCTCAGCGATTTGACCTACCGTATGCGCCGTTTCGCCAGCGATGTCTTCACCGCGCGCGACATCGCCTTCGACTTTAGCGCTCCTGGCCCGCCAGCAGACATCAAGCTGGGAGCCGACACGCGCCGCGAAGTATTTCTGATCTTCAAAGAGAGCGTCAACAATCTGCTCCGCCATGCTGCCTGTACGAAAGTCGAAATCGAGTTCATAGTCGAAGCCCGCCAATTGATATTACGGGTGAGTGACAACGGGCAGGGGTTCGACCCTGAACAGGCGAGCGACGGCAATGGCTTGACGAACATGCGCCAGCGGGCGCTCAAGCTGGGCGGCAGATTGGAGATAAGCTCGTCTCAGGGGGCGGGCGCCACAGTTAAGCTCAACGCGCCATTGGGCCGCCGCTGAAAGGGTGACGCACACACTTGCTGTCCTTCGCTTTCTTTCCACCTCCCACATATTCATGCGGTGACGCACGCGCGTTGCTGGCGTAGGCTGGCGCGCGCGGAACGCCGTAAACAAGCAGTAACCAATATGGCCGAAGAAACTCTGACCTTGAAGAATGACGGATCGCCATCGCCCGCGATCATCCCCACTGTCATTCGGGTGGCGATCATCGAAGACGTGCGCGCGTTGCGCGAAGGCTTCGCCAGCTTGATTGGCGGCACCGCCGGCTACCACTGCACAGGCAGCTTTCGGACAATGGAAGAGACGCTCGCCAAGATTGGCGCGGCGCTGCCGGATATCGCGCTGGTAGACATCGGCCTGCCGGGCATGTCCGGCATCGAAGGCGTCCGTATTCTGAAAGAACGCTATCCCACGTTGCTGCTGTTGATGCTCACGGTCTACGACGATGACGACCGCATCTTCGAGGCGCTCTGCGCTGGGGCTTGCGGTTATTTATTGAAAAAGACGCCACCTACGCGTTTGCTGGAAAGTCTCACGGAAGCGACCGCAGGCGGCGCGCCCATGACGCCCGAAATCGCGCGCCGCGTCGTCACGTTGTTCCGCCAGGTTCACCCGCCCGCGCACGCCGATTATCACCTGACGCCGCACGAGACGCGGCTCTTGAAGTTGCTGGTCGAAGGCCACAACTACAAAACAGCCGCAATCCACCTGGGCGTCAGTTTCAACACCATCTGCTTTCACATCCGGCACATCTACGAGAAGCTGCAAGTCCACTCCAAATCTGAGGCGGTCGTCAAAGCCATACGTCAGCGACTGACTTAGACTGTCCTTCTCCTCCTGACTCACGCCTCCTGAAAAAAGATTACCACCAATTCATGTGGCGACCGCTGAGCGCTCTTTGGAGTATCTGTAGTGGCGTGACGAAGACGTGACGAAGAGCGGTTCGTTCTGTGTGAGAACTGAAAGCTAGTCGGAAGAATGAAATGACCTTACTTTTACATCCGGCGCAGCCGGAGGAGGAACAACAATGAATGCAAACATCAAGAACATCCGTCTGACACACGAGCGCGACGCGGCGTGGCTGATCGCCTTGTATCTGGCGATCCACGGCGGCGACCCCGCGCCCAAGGAAGGGTTGGTGGCGACTGAACTACAAGAAGGCGCCGCCTTGCACGCTATCGCCGTGCTCTCCGAAGCATTAAACGAAAAGGCGAAAGGCGCACTACATCAAATGCTCGCGCCGATGCAGAAACAGTTCCCGCTCAAGAGCGTGGATGCGCAGGTCGCGGGAGAGCGATTGGCAGCGCTGGGGATTCACGTCACGGAACACGCCGGAGAACATGACCACGTCGCCAACGTGGCCGAGGCGATTCAGTCCGCTCGGCGCTACTGCATCCGCTTCCGCGGGCAGATCATTTGCGTCGAAATCCCTAGCCCCATTCCTCACCCCATTGCCTAACCGGCATGGAGCAGGGGTATAACTCGCACCTAAGCGGGCGGTACGAACATTCGTGCCGCCCAGCGCCAGATCGTTGGTTGAAGAATCAAATCGCCGGGTTCAAAGCGACGCTCAACCAATGCACCGCCGCCAAAGGCGCTCAAGTCTGCGGCCATCCTCAGCTTGATCCTCTCCGCGCACCAAAGGCTGAAAAGCACGCGCTGCGGAATATCGCCTAATTTCTCGCGTGCCCAGGACGCTTCGATTACTTGGCAACTCAAGGAGTCACGTTCAATGAACTTCATCGCTAATACTCGTTTTGCTCAATTCGTCATGCTGCCGCTGTTATTACTGCTTGGCAGTAGTGTGACGCTCGCGCAAACCACTTCGTTTACCTACCAGGGTCGCTTGATTGATGGCAGCGGCCCGGCTACGGGCGCGTATGACCTGCAATTCAAACTCTTCGATGCACTGAGCGGCGGCACGCAGGTCGGCACCTCGGCCACGCTCGAAGATGTCGCGGTGAGCACGGGCAGTTTCAACGTGACGCTCGACTTCGGCGCAGCAGCCTTCCCGGGCGCGAGCCGCTGGCTGGAAATCGCCGTGCGACCGGGCGTGAGCACCGGCGCCTTTACGTTACTCACGCCGCGCCAACCCATCACGTCAACACCGTACACCTTGCAGAGTCTGAACGCGGCAACGGCGCTTAATGCGACGAATGCCGCCACCGCCGTTAATTTCAGCGGGACCTTGGCGGGCGCGGTGACCGGCACGCAAAACACTACAGCGCTGGCCAACAATGCGGTGACAACGGCGAAGCTGGCCGATGGTAGTGTGATCAACACGAAGCTGGCGGATGGCAGCATCACCAATGTGAAGATTGCCGATGTCGCGGGCAGCAAGATCACCGGTTCGCTCACCACCGCCACCATTCCCGGAGCGAATGTCACGGGTGTGGTGGCCAATGCCACCACTGCCGCCGCTGCCGTCACTGCGACAACTGCCACGAGCGCAACCAACGCGACCACTGCCGCCAGCGCCGATGCGTTGTCGGCGGCGTGTAACGGTTGTGTCACGGGTGTAAGGATCGCCGCCGGGCAAGTGGTCAAGAGCCTCAACGGCCTCTTTGACTCCGTCACACTGGCTGCCGGCTCAAACATCACCCTGACACCAGCGGGCAACACACTGACGATCAGCGCGGCCAGTGCTGCCAATAATTGGTCGCTGAGCGGCAACGCGGGTACAACGCCGGGCACCAACTTCCTTGGCACCACCGACAATCAGCCGCTGGTCTTCAAGGCCAATGCGGTGGAACTGATGCGGCTCAGCGCCAGTGGCAACCTGGGCCTCGGAACCATCACCCCAGGGTCGAAACTAACCGTCGCGGGTGTGATCGAGACAACGACTGGCGGGTTGCGGTTTCCCGATGGTACGACGCAGATCACCGCCAGCAATAGTGCCTTATCCGCCGTCGCGCACGATGCCAGTTTGAGCGGCAACGGCACCAGCGGCACCCCGCTGGTGATTGCCGCGAACGGCGTGGGCACAGCGCAGTTGGCCGACAACGCCGTGACAAGCACAAAGATTGTCGCCAGCGGCGTGGGCACAACGCAATTGGCCAACAACGCCGTGACCGGAGCGAAGATCGCCACCGGGCAAGTGGTCAAGAGTCTCAACGGACTCTTTGACGTGGTGACACTGGCGGCGGGGTCGAACATCACGCTTGCACCATCCGGCAATACGCTGACGATTGCCACGGGGGGCGCGGCCAACAACTGGTCGCTGACTGGTAACGCCGGCAGCACTCCGAGTCTCAACTTCCTCGGAACGACCGACAACCAACCGTTGGCTTTCAGGATCAATGGGGCGGAAGTGATGCGGCTGAATGCGGGCGGCGGTGTCGGCATCGGGACGGTGAGTCCACCTCTTGCGAGGCTTCATGTAGAAGGGACATCCAATGCCGCTGCACAAGTGCTGGTGCGCGGCACCGCTGGAGTAGATCCGTCTATTGAACTGGGATCAACCGAAAGTGGATCAGCGGTATTGGAAGGGTTGGACATTAAATACATCAACAGTATCGGGGAGTCGGTATTTAATAATATCTACACACCATCCACCAATGCATTCCGCTTCCAATCCGGGGGGACTGACCGGGTGGTAATACAAAGTGCCGGCAACGTCGGCATCGGGACGCCGACGCCTGGATATAAACTTGACGTGGCTGACAGGATGAGGGTAAGGCAAGGCGGGAGCAACTCCGCCGGAATTTGGTTCTATCAGACGACCCCGGCCAATGACCGGGCTTTCGTGGGAATGGCAGATGACACGCACATAGGATTGTTTGGCAACACAGGGGCGGGCTTTGGACTAACAATGAATACGACCAACGGTGGGGTCGGCATTGGGACCACCGACGTATCTCAATTTGTGAAGCTGGATGTCAATAGCGGCGTCTTCGTCCACGCCGTGCGTGGCACCGCCCTCAACGGCATCGGCGTCGGGGTGTGGGGCATCGGCGGTACCGGTGTGTATGGTGACGGCGGCACCAGTGGCTATGGTGTGAATGGTATCAGCAGCGGCAATATTGGTGTGCTAGGCGAGGGCGGCTCCATCGGTGTAAAGGGCAGCAGCACCGATGGCACAGGCGGATACTTCAATGTCACCGGCAATGCCGACTCAGTCGTCGGCGTGTATGGCAATAGCAGCCAGAATGGCACCGGCGTGCTCGGCACAGGAAGGGTCGGTGTGTCCGGCTTTGGACATACCGGAGGCTGGGGCGGTTACTTCAAAAACGTAGCTCCGGGAGAAATCGCCCTCTTTGTCGAAGGAATTGGTCGGATGAATGTCCTCCAGGTCGCTGGCTCGGATGTGGCGGAGCGCTTCGATGCCGTTGCAGAGGCAAAGCCAGGCTTGGTGGTCACCATTGACCCCGACCGCCCCGGCCAACTCGCCATTGCCCGCCGCGCCTACAACCGCCGCGTGGCTGGCGTCATCAGTGGCGCAAACAAGCTTGAGGCGGGCATGGTGTTAGCTGATCTGTCGGGCTCGAAAAACTCCCTGCCCGTGGCGCTCAGTGGCCGCGTCTGGGTTTATTGCGATGCCACTCGAGCTGCCATTCAGCCCGGTGATTTACTGACCACCTCCAACATCCCCGGCCACGCGATGAAGGTCACCAATCACGCCAAAGCGCAAGGCGCGATCATCGGCAAAGCAATGACTGGCCTGAAGGCTGGCCGCGGCTTAGTGCTCGTGCTTGTCACGCTGCAATAGCTCAACGATGGCGTGCCGCTGGCGTCCGCTGACGAAGCGACACTATTGATAGCCGGGGTCACGATCAGAAAAGGGGAAGGCCATGAATTCACGACGCAAATTTAAGCAGTTGCTCTTGGTGCTCGGCGTGCTGCTGTTGCCTGGTGTGAGTGCGCTTGTGCTTGTGGGGACTTCGACAGCCTCGGCTGTACTGCAGGCTATGCAAAAGCGCGAACAGTCACTCGATAATGATCAAGAGGATCGGGAGAAGTACCAACAAGAATTCCAGCGCAAACACACTGATCCATCTGGTCGTGTACGACCGGATCTATGGCAGCAAGGCATCGAGCACTTCAAGCGTATGAAGGCCGCTCCCCAAGCAGTACCTGGCGATGGTATTGGCACGCGCTGGACGCAGATTGGACCCGCCGGACTAAAGATCGACGCGGGCAATCAGAACGTGATGGGAAGTGGTCCCAACTCCGGCGAAGTGGTTGACATCGCGATTGACCCGCGCGGCTCGACCGACCAAGTAATCTATATTGCGACTAATGATGGTGGTATCTGGAAGTCTACGAATGGCGGCGCGAGTTGGAACCCCAAAACGGACTTCCAGACCTCGCTTTCTATGGGTGCAGTAGCGCTTGACCCCAGCAACCCGTCCATTGTCTACGCGGGAACGGGAGACATCTTTGAAGGCTCCGGGCGATATGGAGCCTCCGTCAATATCAAGGCTGTCGGCCTCTACAAATCGCTCGATGCGGGAGAGACGTGGTCGGCCCCCCTCAATCCCCTAATCAATCCCCCCAATCCCCGCGGTATATTCACAGGGGTGGGAATCAACCGCATCGTGGTGCCTGCTTCCAATGTGGTGCTGGTGGCGACGGGCAATGGGCTTTTTTGCTCCGTAGATGGTGGGCAAAACTTCGGCATTGCGCCATTCTTCAACAACAATCAGCCTGTCCTTGGAGCAAACGGCGTGTTCATCTCAGACCTCAAGCTGGACACCGCCTCCGCCTCGACTGTTTATGCGGCGGTATCAGGTCAAGGGATTTTCAAATCTACGGATGGCGGCAGGACGTTCCCAAGCATAAATAATCTATTTATGTCTGGGAACTCTCCCAAGCCTAACACGCCAACGAACTACCAGAGGATCGCTATCTCACAGTCCACTATGGTTGGCGGGGCAGTGAACAACCAAACGATCTACGCGAGCGTTGAGAACAATGATTCGAAGTTCAACGGTCTCTATAAAACGACTGACCTAGGCGGAACTTGGTCGCAAATTCAGCCTTACAATGTGTTCAGTTGCGGCAGTAATAATTGTGCCTACGACTTGACGGTCGGTGTTGACCCCCAAGACGCGATGCGTGTCTATCTCGGGTTTGTGAACATGTCCCGCTCCACCGATGGAGGTGCCAACTTTACGCCGATCGGCGGCAACGATATACACGATGATCATCACGCGCTCGTGTTTAGCCCGAGTTCGCATTGGGCGGGCCCCGCGCCAACCATGCTGTACGTCGGGACGGACGGCGGCATTGCCAAAAGTCAAAATGGAAATGATGGGAACTGGATGAATATCAATGACGGAATCGCGACCATTCTTTTCCTCAACATGGATATTGGTCGCGGGAGTGCCGCCAATAACGGATTCACCTACGGAGCAGCACAGGACATGGGAGTATCCGAGCACAACCCGTTGATACACACCGGCACCGAGTGGCACCTCAATACAGGTGGTGACGGTTTTGCTGTGGCGGTTGACCCTTTCGATGCGAAGAAGGCTTACGGTCGCTATAACAGCACAACCGTGATGACAACCAATGGGGGTACCAATTGGGCTCCTATACAAGCTTTAACTGGCCCGCCGAATGGGACATTCGAACTCATTGTGGATCCAAACAACGGCGCAACTCTATTAACAAGTGGCGGCACTCCAAGCAATCCAAACAACAACAATCAACTGTGGCGTAGCACGGACTCGGGCGCAAACTTCACCCGCATTCGCGCATTTCCAGCGAACGTCGTCCCATACGCTATCGCGACGGTGAAGAGCGACTCCAATACCCTGTGGGTGGGGCTGGCCGACGGTACAGTACAAAGCACATCCAATGCTCTAGCCCCGACCCCGACCTGGACAGCACATACCGTGACCGGTGCGCCAATTACTAGTCTTGGCCCGGTTAGTGTCGGTGCGCTCACCATTGACCCCACCAATACTTCCCAAGTCGTCGTAGTCTATCCCGGCTTCAGTAATATCAACCCGACCAATCGCACCAAGCACGCCTTTATGACAACTAATGGCGGGAGCACGTGGAATGACATCAGCGGAACAGACGGCGGCAACCAATTAACTAATTTGCCTGACCTGCCGTTAAGTTCCGTGGTGATTTATCCCGGCACATCACCTCACACCATCATTGTGGCGAGTGATGCCGGGGTATTGCGCACGGCGGACCTTGGCGCAACATGGCAGGTCCTCGGCACGGGCCTTCCTATCGTGGTCTGTACCACGCTGGCACTTGACTCCACCGCTGGCTCAATGCTGCTACGCATTGGCACATACGGTCGCAGTGCCTTTGAGTTGACCATCAACGCGATCTATGTGGACTTGGCGAATACGACTGGAAATGAAGACGGCTCGCCTGCTCATCCTTATCGCACTGTTGCGGGGGGGTATGCGGCGGCCGTAGCGGGCGACACGATCATCATTCGCGCTGGCAATTATCCTGAGATTATTTCGTTTAACAAAGCCGTCACTGTCAGGAGTGAAGGCGGCACAGTAAATATCGGCAAGCCTTAGCTCGGCTTTTCGCCTACGTGCGGCATTGGGCCACGGAAAGATGATGACTCAGACCGCCGACTGAAGCGCCAAGCGCGGCAAGGTACTGAGTCAGGAGACTGATTATGTTGAGAAGCGCATTACCCAAACACAGCCACACTAAACCCAGCTCACGCCTCTGGACGCTGCTGCTTACGCTCGCGCTGCTGGCTGCCTCTGCCTTGGCGCAAAGCACTGCCTTCACTTATCAAGGCCGGCTGACCGATGGCGGCGGCCCGGCTACGGGCACGTATGACCTGCAATTCAAACTCTACAATGCGCTCTCCGGCGGCGCGCAAATCAACTCGACCGTCACACTCGAAGATGTCGCGGTGAGCACTGGCATCTTCAGCGTGACGCTCGATTTCGGCGCGGCGGCCTTTCCCGGCGCGAATCGCTGGCTGGAAATCGGTGTGCGTCCAGGGGTGAGCACTGGCGCATTCACGATACTCACACCATGCCAATCCATTACCTCGACACCCTATGCCATGCAGAGTTTGAATGCGGCGAGCGCGAGCAATGCGACCACAGCCGTCAATTTCAGCGGGAGTTTGGCGGGCGAGGTGATGGGAACGCAAAGCGCGACGGTCATCGCCAACAACGCGGTGACAACGCCCAAGTTGGCTGATGGCAGCGTGACCAACCCGAAGCTAGCCGATGGCAGCGTCAGTAACGCGAAGATTGTGGATGTTGCGGGAAGCAAAATCACTGGTGTGCTCACCACGGCCACGATGCCCGGTGCGAATGTCACGGGCGCAGTCGCCAATGCCACCAATGCCGTCAATGCGACGACCGCTACGACCGCTACGACCGCGATAAATGCCACCAACGCTACCAACGCTACGACCGCCGTCAACTTCAGCGGTGCGCTGGCCGGGGATGTGACGGGCACGCAGGGCGCAACGACTGTCGGCAAGCTGCGAGGGCAAACAGTGGCCAGCACGGCTCCGCTCGGCGGGCAGGTGCTCAAATTCAACAGCACGACCAACCAATGGGAGCCGGATACCGACAACGTTTCTGGCGGGGGCGGGGGCGGCACGATCACGGGGGTCACGCCGGGCACGGGCTTGAGCGGGGGCGGGGCGAGCGGCAACGTCACCCTGAACATTGCGAGCGGCGGCGTCGGTACGGCGCAATTGGCTGACAATGGCATCACTGATGCGAAGATCGTTGCGGTGAGCGGTGGCAAGATCACCGGCGCGGTAGCCAATGCCACGAACGCCGTCAATAGCGCGAATGCAACCAACGCCACGAATGCAACCAACGCGACGAACGCCACCACAGCCCAGAACTTCAGCGGCGCACTGGCTGGGGATGTGACCGGCAATCAAGGCACGACCACGGTGGCGAAGCTGCGGAATCTGCCGTTGCCAACGCCGGTGCTGGCCGATAACGGCAAGGTCTTGCGCTACAAGAATGACGGCGTCAACCCAGCGAGTTTTGAATTGGTGGCGGATGCCAATTCTGGTGGCACGCTCACCGGCGTGACCGCTGGCACGGGCTTGAGCGGTGGCGGCACGAGCGGGACCGTGACGGTCGGCCTCACACCCGGCGGCGTCAGCGTTACCGAGCTAGCCACAAATGCAGTGACGACCGCCAAACTGGCCGATGGCAGCGTGACCGATGCCAAGATTGCCACCGTCGCGGGCAGCAAAATTACCGGCACGATTCCGGTGGCGGCCGTGCCCGCGAGCAGTACGAATTACATTCAGAACACGACCACATCGCAGGCCCTTAGCGATTTCAACATCAGCGGCAATGGCACTGCAGGCGGGACGCTCTCGGCTACCAGTGTCATCGGCTCTAGCCCACTTGGCAAAGGAGTCTATGGCAAGAGCGGCGGTGCGAGCCCGACGACCGCCGGGATCTTTGGTGAGAACACCGCCAGTGGCGGCACTGGCGTCGTGGGCAACGCGTTGAACACGAACAGCGCGGGCGTGGCTGGAGTCGCCGACCCAAGTGGAGGCACGGGCGTGTACGGAAGAGGAGCGGTAAACGGCGTCTCCGGCAATAGCACCAGCGGGCGCGGCGTCTATGGTGGAACCTCATCGGGGTCTTCGACGCAAGCGGGAGTATGGGGAGAGAACAGTGCCAGTAACGGCACGGGAGTCGTGGGCAACGCGTTGAATACGAACAGCGCGGGCGTGGCTGGAATCGCCGACCCAAGTGGGGGCACAGGCGTCTATGGGAGAGGGGCAGCAACGGGTGTCTCCGGCAACAGCACCACCGGCCGCGGAGTTTATGGTGGGTCTGCAACCGGAAGCCCGACCATCGCCGGGGTCTGGGGAGAAAACTCAGCCTTTGCTGGTACGGGTGTCGTGGGAAATGCTTCGAATACGAATGGTGCGGGCGTGGCTGGAATCGCTGACCCAAGTGGAGGCACGGGCGTGTATGGGAGAGGAGCGGCAACCGGTGTCTCCGGCAACAGCACGAACGGTAACGGCGTATACGGCGCCAGCAGCAGCGGCTACGGAGTTTTTGGGCAAAGCACCAACAATCATGGCATTTATGGCACTACAAACGCCGGTAACAGTTCTGGTGTGTATGGTCAAAATTATTCCGGCGGCGTTGCATACGGAGTAACTGGCGTTGGCGAAAGGGGCGTGCATGGCGTTGCAACGCTATATTATGCCGGTTATTTCGACGGGACCGTAATTGTGACAACCGAGCTATATGTGTATGGCACAAAGAATTTCAAAATTGATCACCCGCTCGACCCGGCCAATAAATACCTGGTCCACGCGGCTATCGAGTCGTCGGATGTGAAGAACCTATACGACGGCACCATCACCACCGATTCCAACGGCACCGCGACTGTCACCTTGCCGAGCTACTTTGAAGCGCTGAATCGCGACTTCCGTTACCAGTTGACCGTACTCGGCCAGTTCGCGCAGGCCATCGTCGCCAGTGAGATTGCGCATAACCAATTCACTATCAAGACAGACAAGCCGGGTGTGAAGGTTTCGTGGCAAGTCACCGGCATCCGGCAGGATGCGTATATGAAGGCCCACCCAATGGTCGTCGAGCAAGACAAGCCGGAGAAAGAGCGGGGCACCTATCAGCATCCCGAACTCTTTGGTCAGCCCGAAGAAAAAGGACTTTCATGGGCGGACGATCCCGTGCTGATGAAGCGATTGAAGGAAGAGCGCGAAGGCCGACAGCGGGAACAAACCAACAAAGCCGCTGCGCCAGCCGCGCGGCCCAATAACCAGTAAGCTGCTGCGCAGGCGATCAAAAATCCTGCTGGCGAATTCGCCGAGTGTCCGACAAGCTGCCAGCTTGTCGTGGTCTCGACTACGGAATCAATGGGTTTGACGGCCAAACCTGCGACAAGCTGGCAGCTTGTCGGACAGCTTCCGCCCAACCGACAAAGTTGGGCGGTGGAGGTAGCCTCGTATGACAACGCAGCAGATTCTCTTAATGGATTGCCTGTATCTGGCCTTGCTAGGCGCAGTCATCTACTTCACGCGTGCGACGGCGTGGCGCATCGTGGGGGCACTGGCCGGCGGAGCGGCGGCGGGGTTGCTGGCGCTGGGTGCGATTGTGTTCGGCGAGGCGCAAGGTTGGTGGCGGGTGCCGTCCGGCTCGGTGCCGTACTTCCGGCTGCAGTTGTACCTTGGGCTTGCCATCTCGATGACCCCAACCTACCTGATCATCTGGCGGGTGGTCCGACGGTTCGGGTGGCGCGGGCTGGCAGTGTTTCTGGGCGCGGTGGCAGTCATCGGCCCGCCGCGTGATTACCTGATCGTGGCGGCGTTCCCGGAGTGGATGGTCTTCGCACCGGGCGTCGCACCCGTACTGGCCGACGCCGCGACGTATGTCGGCATAGTCGCCCTGGGGTACGCCGTGATGCGCCTGGTCGCAGGCCCCGCCCAGAGTGATCGGCTGGCGCGCCGGTCGCGGGACGCCGCCTGATCCGCAGGCGATCAATCATCGCACTTGATCCAAAGGACAAAGTTATGAAGCTCCCAACCAGACGTTATCGAATCGCCCTGCTCTGCGCGCTGCTGGCGCTGTCCGGCTTGACCATTTACGCGCACCGGATGCTGGAGAGCACGCGTCGTGCGGCCAGCCTGTCCGCAGCGCTCGGCCAGCACGTGGGCGTCAATACAGCCAGAAAACCAACTAAGGCTGCTGAACTGGCAGCCAGCCAGCCCATTGAAACGGCGTTTGAGCCGGTGCAATCCGGCGGCAGTTACAACCTGACGCAAGCCGTCCTGCCAGGCGGCGGCGGCACGAGCACGGGCGGCAGCAATGAATTAACCGGCACTGCCGGCCAGAGCACGTTGGGCGCGTCGAGCGCCGGCAGTTACTCAATCTCTGGCGGCTTCTGGGGCGGAACCGCGAGCGGCGGGTGCACGACCATCACCATCTCACCGGCGACATTGCCCGGCGGCACAGTTGGCACGAGCTACAACCAAACACTGCTGGCCAGCGGCGGTGGCGCGCCTTACACCTTCACGCTCACGGCGGGCGCGTTGCCCGGCGGTTTGAGTTTAAGCAGCGCTGGGGTCTTGAGCGGTTTGCCCAATGCAGGCGGCACCTTCAACTTCACAATCACGGCCACCGATGCCGGCAGTTGCACGGGCACGCAAGCCTACGCGCTCACGATCAACACGCTACCAACCATCAGCACGGTTGCAACAACCCGGCAGCAAGGCAGCGCGCTTTCCAATTCCAGCATCGCCAATGTCAACGATGCCGATCAAACGGCCAGCACGCTCGCCGTCACGGTCAACGGCGGCACAACCGCGACCGTCAACGGCGTGGCGGTGTCGGGCCTCAGCATCAACGCGGCAGGTGTTGTCAGCGCCAACGTGAGCGCCGCTTGCACAGCGACCAACGCCAACTTCACGCTGACCGTCACCGACAATGCGGCAGCTTCGGTCAACGCAACTCTCAATATCACCGTCACGGCCAACAGCGCACCGTCGCTGAGCTATGGCAATCAAGCAGTCAGTGCGGGCGGGGCGCTCAACGTTTCCCCTGCAAGCGCCATTGACAACGGCAGCATCACCGGCTTCGCGCTGGTCAGTGTGACGCCTGCGCTAATCACTGCGCCAACTGTGACCGGAGCGGGCGTCGTCGTTATCACCAACGCCGCGCCAGCGACCATTCACACGCTCATCATTCGTGCGACGGACAATTGCGGCGCGACGACCGATGCTTCGTTTACGCTCAATGTGGGCTGTCCCACGATTACGGTCAATCCGGCCAGTTTGCCCGGCGGCACGACCGGCGCGGTTTATCCAAATCAGACGTTTATGGCCAGCGGCGGCGTGGCACCGTACAGTTTCAGCGTCAGTATGGGGGCCTTGCCGAACGGCTTGACGCTCTCTGGCGCAGGCGTCTTGGCAGGCACGCCGACCACAGCGGGCCTCTTCAACTTCACGATCACAGCCACTGATGCCAACATTTGCCTGAGCGCCCACACATATCCGCTGACGATCAATCAAGCGGTACTGGCTAAAGCCAAAAAAGCCGATTTCGACGGCGACGGTAAAACCGATCTGAGCATTTTCAGTCCCAGCGCCGCGCCGCCGCTGACGAATTGGAGCGTCATCAACAGCAGCAATGGCCTGACCGTCACGCAGCAATGGGGCGCGGGTTATGCGCCTTACTTCGATGACATCGTGCCGGGCGATTACGATGGCGATGGCAAAGCCGATCACGCCATCTGGCGCGGCGCGGATTCGATCTGGTACATCCGCAAGAGCAGCGACGGCCAAGCCATCCTGCAATTCTGGGGCGCGAACTACGCGCCGTATTTCGACATCCCGACGCCCGGCGATTACGACGGCGACGGTAAGACCGACATCGCGGTCTTCCGGCGCAGTGGCACCTGGTTCGTGCGGCGCAGCAGCGATGGGCAGAACATGATCGTCACGCACGGGCAACAAGACGACATCCCGGTGCCCGCTGATTACGATGGCGATGGCAAGACCGACCTGGCTGTTTTCCGACCTGGAGCGATTGCGCCTGCGCCCAATTGGATCATCCTGAACAGTTCGACCAACACCGTGACCAGCATTCAATGGGGCGCAGGCTATGCGCCGTATTTCGACACGCCGGTGCCGGCGGATTATGACGGCGACGGCAAAGCGGATTTGGCGATCTGGCGCGGGGCGGATTCGATCTGGTACATCCGCAAGTCCTCGGACGGGCTGCCTATCTTGGATTTGTGGGGGGCGAATTATGCGCCGTACTTTGATATTCCGACGCCGGGCGATTACGACGGAGACGGCAAGGCGGATATTGCAGTGTGGCGGCGCAGTGGCACGTGGTTCGTCAAACGCAGCAGCAATGGTTCATTTCTGATTCAAAACCAAGGGCAAAGCGGCGATGTACCTGTGCCCGCCTATGGGGTGAGATGATGTTTGTCTGGCACCATTGACTAAGACTTGGGCCATTCAATCGAAAAGCTGCGGCCTCTCGCGCCATTGCTAAGTGAGAAGCCGCAGCTTTCGTGCCGACCGACAGTTCTTTACTTTGGTTTGCCGCCACCTTATTGAAACCCCACTTGCTGCAAGAGGGCGGCGAAACGCGCGTCCGCACGCACCGGGTCGAACATCGGATCTGTTTTCAACCCGCCGAGCACCGGACTGCGTTCGGCCAGGCACTTGGCCAACCAATCGAAGGTGGCATCCACATCGCCCAGCCCCACCGTCACGCCGGCTTGGGCAATTGGAGGCACGTAGGTGTGCTGAGCCATTTTATTCAATTGCGCCAGCGCTTGGAGCGCGTCGTCACGATGGCCCGCCAGCCCGCAGGCGCTGCCATACAGCCCGATCAGGCTCGCGCTCTGCGGCGCCAGCGCCAGGCCCTTTTGAAATTCGTTCCGCGAGGCTTCGTACTGACCGAGCAGACGATAACAAAAGCCCAGATAGATGCGGGCTGTCAGGTAATTCGGTTCGCGGCTGAGCGTCTGCTGCAACAGGGCTTGGGCTTCGCCGTAACGGCGCGCCCGATAAAGCGCCACGGCTGCTTCGGTGTTGGCCACGGGCGAGAGCGGGTCGAGTTGCAGCGCGAGTTGCGTTTCGTGCACTGCCTCGTTAAGGCGTCCCACATTTTCCAACCAGCTTGCATACCAGCCATGTGCCGTCGCTGAATTCGCATTCAAGCTGAGAGCGCGCTGAAATTCTTTTTCCGCCTGCGGCCAATCCCAGTAATAGTCGCTGATGATTTTGCCCAGCGCCGTATGCGCCCCAGCCAGCCCTTCGTCAATACGCAGGGCCTGGGTCACGGCCTCGCGGGCCGCCGGGTAAACTTCGCCGGGCGGGCGCACGTGGTAGGTGCCGAGCGTGATGTAAGCGTCAGCCAAACCGACATACGCCAGCGCGTAAGCCGGGTCTTTTTCGACGGCTTGCTGAAAGAGCGCCAGCGCCTGGCGCAGGCCATCTGGCGTGCGTTTGTTCCACTGGTAACTGCCTTGCAGATAGAGCCGGTAAGCCGCCGGGTCGGTGGTGTAGCTCTTGGCGAACTCCGGGTGCGATGGATCATTGGGCCGCAAGGACAATTGCTGCGCGACGTCGCGGGCGAGTGCAGTGGGCAACGTTTGCACTTCAGCCAAGGGGCGCTGGTATTGCTTGCCCCATAAGCGCGTGCCATCGCGCGTGTCGGTCAATTCGACATTGACGAGCAATTCGCCCGCCTGCGCCTGCACACGCCCGCTTACGACGGCGCGCACCTTGAGGTCTTGGCCCACTTGCATGGGCGCGGCGGCCCGGCCTTTGTAAGTGAAGACCGCCGCGCCGGACAGCACGCGCAGGTCTGGCAGCAGCGCCAGTTGATTGATCAAGCCATCGGTCAACCCGTCGGGCAGGTCTTGCAATTGCGCGTCGTGCGTCTGATCGGCGAAAGGCAGGACGGCAACCGAAGGCTGCTCGCTCTCCCAACGCAGTTGCGCAGCCTGTCCGCCGCCCCAGCGCAGTGCCGTTCCCCAGTTGCGCCAGCCGCCCGCGCGGTAAAACAACCAGCCGCTCAACGACAACAGCACCACCAGCGCCACCACCCAGACGCGGCGACGCGTGCCGCCGAATAGATGAATCAGACTTTGTTTCGTTGGGCGAATGGGCTGCGCAGTGGTTTGATAAGTCAGCCGCTCGTCCTGCGCTTGCGCTTGGCCCACGAACATCTCCAAATACGCCGCTTGGCTGGGACGTTGAACTGGCGCAGCCAATTCCTGTTTGAGTGCAGCCAGGGCGGCGCCGAATTCGTCGGCGTCTCGATAACGGTCGGCGCGGCGCTTTTGCAGGGCGCGTTGCACGATGGGTTGCAACCCGGCGGGCAAGCCGGGCAAATGCGCGGCCAGCGGCGCGGGTTCTTGGGTGAGCAGGGCGGCGAGGGCGTCACTGGGCGTCTCGCCCGCAAACGGCACGCGACCGGTCAGCAGTTCGTAAAGCACTACGCCAAGGCTGAACAAGTCCGCGCCACCATCTACTTCCAGCCCGCGCGCCTGTTCGGGCGACATGTATGTCAAGGTTCCCAGCACGGCACCGGGTTGCGTGCGCAGGGCCGAAGAAGTGGTCGTGTCATAGCTCGGGCCAGCGGCAGTCGTGTCGGTCAGTTTTGCCAGGCCGAAGTCGAGAACTTTGACGTAACCATCGGCGCGTTGCATGAGGTTTTCGGGTTTGATGTCGCGGTGCACGATGCCCGCGCGATGCGCGGCGGCGAGCGCCTGGGCGGTTTGCCGCACGATTTCGAGCGCCGCGCCCAGCGTCAGTTGACCCGCTTTCAGCAAGGCGCGCAGCGTTTGGCCTGCGACAAATTCGGTGGCGATGAAATGGACGCCCGCCGCTGCGCCAATTTCGTAAATGGTCAGAATGTTCGGATGGTTGAGCGCCGAGGCGGCGCGCGCTTCCTGGCGAAAGCGGCTGAGCCGCGCGGCATCCTGCGTGTAACGCGCGGGCAATAGTTTGAGGGCGACTTGACGGCGCAAACGCCGGTCGTGCGCCAGATAAACCACGCCCATGCCGCCGCGCCCGAGTTGGCGAAGGAGTTGGTAATGGCCCAACGTCAAACCGGTACGTGAGTCTTCGCCCGCCAGCCAATCGGCGGCCAATTCCCCCGGCGGCGCTTCAATGAAATTTTCAGCGCGTTGTTGGAAGCCGAGTAGCGATTCGAGTTCATGCCGCAAATCGTCATCACCCGCGCACGCTGCGGCGAGAAAAGCCGCGCGCTCGGCAGGCGGGCGTTCCAGCGCTTCGGGCAGGATAGCGTCAATGCGTTGCCAGCGTTCAGGCGTCATCGGCTGCACCTTTGCTCATTTCCCGCAACAGCCAGACTTTCGCTGTATTCCAATCGCGGATCACGGTGATGGCCGCGATGCCGAGCGCTTCGGCGGTTTCTTCGACGCTCAGGCCGCCGAAATAACGCAACTCGACCACGCGGCTTTTGCGCTCGTCGAATTTCGCCAAGTCCTGCAAGGCATCGTCGAGCGCAAGCAATTCGTCGGCGCGTTCAAGGGCGACGCCGGCGGCTTCGTCGAGCGAGACTTTGTGCGCCGCGCCGCCGCGCTTGGCAAAATTGCGCGAACGGGCGTGATCCACCAGGATGCGCCGCATTGCCTGCGCCGCAACGCAGAAAAAGTGCGCGCGGTTCTGCCACGAAATCTGCTCGTGATCCACCAGCCGCAGATACGCTTCGTTGACCAGCGCCGAAGTTTGCAAGGTGTGTTCCCGCCGTTCGTGGCGCAAATAGGCGCGCGCGATGCGCCGCAATTCGTCGTACACCAATGGCATCAGGCGGTCGAGCGCCGCCCGGTCGCCAGCGCGCCAATCCAGCAGCAGTCGCGTCACATTGATTGCGGAAGAATCCATCGAGCGCTCTTTCGTTGTGTGTGCAAGCAGGTCTCTTGCAGGGAAACACATTCATTGGAAACGCGCGCAGTATAAAGGCAAACCCGTGCGGCGGCGAGGCAGCGGCAATCCTCAAAAAATTATTTCAGCGTGATGATAGTTGGCGTGTCGTGTTCGCGCCTCTCTTAGTGAGCGGCAAAGAATGACCGGCCTCGATGCCGAGAGCACGGACAAACAATCGCTCAGACGAATGAATTGAACACGCAACCAAGGAGACAAATCATGACGAACAAAATTTTTACGGGCCTAACCACTTTGAGCCTGCTTATCGGGTTGTTATTCGTGGCCACCGGACACGCCCAGATTGATGTGCGCAAAGCGCCGCCCGTCAAGCAAAAGGTGCTGCTGCCTTGCGAAGCCATCACCAAGGATGTGGCGACAACGCTGTTCGTGACCAACAGCACACAGCAAGCTTTGCCGGTCAATCAGGTGATCTATTACAGCACCAACAAGAACCAGAATGGCTACTTCAAATCCAGCAGCCAAGTCGCGGCGGGCCAACTGACCAGCTATCCGTTGACGGCGGGTTCCGGCTCGTCTTGCCAAGCCTGGATGTTGAAATAAGCGTCACTGTCCAGCCACTGAAACCGCACAAGCAAAAGAAAAGGGGGACGCCCAGGGCGCGCCCCTTTTCTTTTGCCCAAAGAGAACCAACCAAGGAGAGCGAGAGATGAAACCGAACGATGCAGGCAAAGCGATTCACCCAAACCACACGACGAGACGCTGGCGGCACGGGCTGGCCGCGAGCGCAATACTGTTCGCCGCGATCTTCAATCTAAGTCAAGCGCGTCACGTGACGGCCTCGTCCGCCACCCCGCAGATGAACAAAACAGCCGGTGCGACGATCACCGTCACCAGCACGAGCGACGCTTTCGCCCCCGACGGCGTTTGCACCTTGCGTGAAGCCATCACTGCCGCCAACTCCAACATACAGGTGGATGTTTGTGCCGCAGGCCAGCCGGGCTTGGACACTATCGTTTTCAACATCACGGGCACGGGTGTGCAGACGATTCACCCGACCAGTTCGTTGCCGTACATCACCGAGCCTGTGTTGCTGGATGGTTACTCGCAACCTGGCGCGAGCGTGAACACCCTGCCCGCAGGCGACAATGCGGTGTTGAAGATCGAAATCGAGGGGAGCAACGCGGGCGCTCAAGCCACCTGTATCGTTTTGCAGGACGGCTCTGACGGCAGCACGGTGCGCGGTCTGGCGCTCAACCGCTTTGGCAATGCCGCAGCCATCAATTTGCAAAACACCAGCAACAATCTGGTGGAGGGCAATTTCATTGGCCTCGACGCGAGCGGCACGGCGGCGCTGCCCAATCAATATGGCATTTTCATTGACGTCTTTAATGGCGTCACCGCCAACAACCTCATCGGCGGCGCGGCGCCCGCGGCGCGTAATGTCATTGCCGGAAATTTCAATCGAGGCGTTTTTCTTGGGGCAGTCACGGCCACTACCATCGAAGGCAATTTCATCGGTACCAATGCCGCAGGTGTGCAGGCGCTGCCAAATTTTGCCGCCGGAGTCTCTGTTAGCAGCGGCAGCGGGAATATCATTCGCGGCAACGTTATCGCCGGCAATAATGGCGCGGGTGTGGTGCTCGGCAATGGCAGCGGCGCGAACAACCAAGTCAGCGGCAATGCCATCGGCGTCAATGCCGCCGGCAATCCGCTCGGCAACTCGGGACCGGGCGTCTGGATTTACGATGGCCTCTTTGCAGGCGATACGAACAACCTGATTGGCGGCACGGCGGCGGGCGCGGGCAATCGCATCGCCAACAATGGCGGTGACGGCGTGCGCATTACCAACTCCCACGGCTTTGCCGAAACGGGTCACGCGATCCTCGGCAATGCCATCTACAACAACGGCGGCCTCGGCATTGATTTGAAAGACGACGGCGTGACGGCCAACGATAACGGCGATGCCGATGCCGGCCCGAACAACCTGCAAAACTTCCCCGTACTCGCTTCTGTCAGCGCGACGGGCGACATTCAAGGTTCGCTCGACAGTTTGGCTGCCAACACGACCTACCCGGTGCGTATTGAGTTCTTCGCCAACACGACCTGCAACGCTTCCGGCAACGGCGAAGTCTATCTCGGTTTCATCAACGTCAACGCGCCGAGCAACTTCACCGCGTCCGTCACGCCGGTGATGGGCAAATCGTTCGTCGCCGCCACCGCCACCGATGCCAATGGCAACACGTCGGAATTCTCGGCCTGCCAGCAAATCGCCGGCAACTGCCCCGTGATTACGGTCGACCCGGCCAGCTTGCCCGTCGCCGTGGCGGGCGTGACGTTCAACCAAACGCTCACGCAAACGGGCGGCACGGGCGCGATTGCCTGGAGTGTGAGCGCAGGCGTATTACCCGCAGGTTGGACGCTCAATGCCGGCACGGGTCAA